>JARROG010000258.1:0-9120 GCA_037384185.1 Anaerolineales bacterium
GGTTCGAATCCCGTCGCTCACCCTCGCGTTCGTCCTCCTGAGACCTCTTCGATTCCCAGGGTCGCGCATGGCATCCAGTATCAACAAGAGTTCAGGATCAGCAGGCAGGGCCAGAGGAGCGATGGGCAGCACAGCCAGCATCCCCTGAGGAGTCTCGGTGTCGCTGGCCGATTGGAGGACCTGGGGCGTGACCGGCTCACAGGGAATGGATTGCGATTCAAATCGATCCAGCAGCCTGGTTGCCCTTTGATCGAGATCTTCCGTATAGATCACTAGTTGGGGGCGCTGATGGGCCTGGAGAGCTTCCTCCAGCAAACGAATCCCTTCTACCGCGTACAGGCCTGATTTCTTGCGGTGTTTTGAAGCGGAATTCAATAAGCGAATCTCTTTGATCCGCGGGTTATGGGTGGAGGTGATCATTGGAAAATCCCGTCCCAGGCCGCCCTGAAAGGGCTGGCTGTCCGCTCGTCATAGACCACGATAAGGATCCGGGATAATCCGTTAGATTCAGACTGAATGCTGAAGTCCCGCACTGCGGTGAGTATCACCTCGGCCGCCTCCTGGAGGGGATAGCCGAAAATTCCTGTGGAGATTGCCGGAAGAGCCAGGGATTCCAAACCTAATTCAAGTGCTCTGTTCAAAGAACCCAGCACAGCTGACCGCAATTTTACTTTCTCGTTTCCTGAACCCCACACCGGACCAACAGCATGAATGATGGCTTTGAAGGGCAGATTCCCCGCAGCGGTATAGGCAGGGGTACTGTGGCTGACCGGTCCATGTTCCTGGATCCAGTCAGCGCTTTCTTTCTGCAAGGAAGGGCCAGCTTTTCTTGCCAGGGTTCCCGCCAATCCTCCCCCATGCATCAGCTGACTGTTGGCAGGGTTGACTATTCCGTCTGCCTTCACGGTAGTGATATCTCCCTGGATGAGCTGAATTTCTGTCTGATATTCGGTTGATGTTTCGCGCAGGATCCTGTTCATCGGACCTAATCTCGGAGGTGGTGTGGGATAAGGCAGTTTTCCTTCAGGTTCGATTGTAGCATTAAAAGGAAAAGGACAGGTTTCCCTGTCCTTTTTGCATTCAAGATGGCTGATTCTATTTTACAGCGGCTTTAGCTTTTTCAACCACCTGGGTAAAGGCTGCCGGATGGCGGACTGCCATATCGGCCAGCATTTTCCGGTTGAGGTCGATCTTGGCCTGTTTGAGGCCGTAGATCAATCTGCTGTAGGTTGTCCCGTTCTGCCGAGCGGCGGCGTTGATCCGGGTAATCCATAATCGCCGCAAATCACGTTTCCTTGTCCTGCGGTCCCGGTATTCGTACCAGAGGCTTTTCAACATCGCTTCGTTGGCTCGGCGGTAAAGGCGGCTTCTGGTGCCGTAATTGCCTTTGGCCATGCGAAGAATTTTCTTATGCCTCCGTCGGCGGTTTGTTCCTGTTTTTACTCTAGCCATGTGTATCTCTCCTGCGGTCTCCAGGGCGCCGGTTACCTTCTGGCACCTGTTGCTGCACCCAGCAGCCGCGATATCAAATTTAACAGCCTGGTTAATATACCATAACCCTTATGATTTGGACAGCGAATGAGACTCCAGTCCCTGGCAGGCTGGAATCATCACCATCAGCATGGAATAACCTTCCCGGGAAGGTCTTTGCTCAACAACGCCGACATCACTGAGTTCTTCAGCGATCTCCTTGAGCATTTCCATGGCGATTTCGGGATAATGGACTTCCCGCCCTCGGAATTGAATTCGGACATTCACTTTTTTATTATCCTGCAGCCAGCGACGAGCATCCCGGACCTTAAAGTTCCGATGATGATCGGTGGTTTTTGGTCGTAAGCGAATTTCCTTGACTTCAACAATCTTTTGGGATTTGCGGGCTTTCTGGCGTTTCTTCTCCTGCTCGTAGAGGAATTTGCCCAGGTCCATCACCTTACAGACAGGTGGATTGGCATTCGGTGCAACCTCTACCAGGTCCAGTTCAGCTTCCCTGGCTATTTTTTGGGCTTCTTCAAGCGGTACTACTCCGATGTTTTCCCCGTCGGGATCGACAAGGCGAACTTCGTGTGCCCGGATACGATTATTCGCCCGGTAATTAATGTCTCCTATTTTTTCTCTCCTTTGTTAGCTTAGTAACTTCGATATTACCATAAAAAAGCTCTTCAAGTCAACGAAATGGCAAGGGGCGGGAAAGGGAAGAGCCCCTTTCCCGCCCCTCAAGGTCAGATCTGCGCGTGGCTGTCAATTTCTGCCTGCATGCGGATCAGCAGGTCATCGACGCTCATCGGATCCAGCTGCTCTCCGGAACGTAAACGGGGAGCTACAGTGCCGGCTTCTTCTTCGCGGTCGCCAACCACCAGCATATAGGGGATCTTGAGCTTTTCCGCGTCGCGGATTTTAGCGCTCATACGGTCGCTGCTGTCATCGACCTCGACCTGGATCCCGGCGCTGCGAAGTTTTTCTGCTGCCTGATAGACATAATCCAGGTTGCGGTCAGTGATCGGAATCAGTACAGCCTGGGTCGGTGCCAGCCAGAGCGGGAAAGCGCCTCCATAGTGTTCCACCAGCACGCCCATGAAGCGCTCCATGGATCCCAGCAGAGCACGGTGAATCATGTAGGGGCGGTGCTGTTGTCCGTCCTCCCCTACGTAAGAGAGATCAAAGCGCTCTGGAAGGTTGAAATCAAACTGGATCGTGCTCAGCTGCCATTCCCTGTCCAGGGCGTCGATCATTTTCAGATCGATCTTGGGTCCGTAGAATGCCGCGCCGCCTTCGTCGATATCGAAGGGTATCTCTGCCCTTTCAAGGGCAGCACGCAGCGCTTCGGTGGCATCATCCCAGAGATCCAGCTCATCAGCTGATTTGTCCGGATCCTTGGTGGATAGGTAAGCGTGAAAATCATTGATGCCAAAGCCCCGCAGGATATGCAGGCAAAAATTGAGCACCCGGTCGATCTCATCTGGCATCTGTTCCGGGCTGCAGAAGATATGGGCGTCATCCTGTGTGAAACCCCGCACCCGCATCATGCCGTGCAGCACGCCGCTGCGCTCATATCTGTAGACTGTGCCCCACTCCGCCCAGCGCAGAGGAAGATCCCGGTAGCTGTGCAGGTTACTCTTGTAGATCATGATGTGGAAGGGGCAGTTCATGGGCTTGAGGAAATAAGACTCCCCATCGATCTCCAGGGCAGAGTACATATTCTCCTCGTACCATGTCAGGTGCCCGCTGGTCTCCCAGAGTTGAGCTTTGCCGATATGCGGTGTTCTTACGAACTGGTAGCCGTTCTTGAGATGCTCCTCCTGGCAGTACTGCTCTGCCCGGTAGCGCACATAGGCGCCGTTGGGATGCCAGAGCACCAGGCCGCTGCCAACTTCAGGGTTGGTGCTGTAGAGGTCTAGATCCTTGCCCAGCCGCCTGTGGTCCCTGCGTTTGGCCTCTTCCAGCTTGTCCAAATACTCTTCCAGTTCTGTTGCCGTTTTCCAGGCTGTGCCGTAGATGCGCTGGAGCATGGGGTTGTGTTCGTCTCCCCGCCAGTAGGCACCAGCGACGTTGAGGAGTTTAACGGCCGCGGGATTGATCATTTTTGTGTTTTCTACATGAGGTCCCCGGCAGAGATCCTCAAAATCGTCGTGGGTGTAAGTGGAAATGGTCGGCTGCTCATCCAGAGGTTCTCCGTACTCGTCGAATCCACCAGATTCCAAACCGTCGATCAGGTCCAGCTTATACGGTTGGTCGTTGAATAGCTCTCTGGCTTCGTCCGCGGAAAGCTCGCGCCGGACAAAGCTGTGATCCTCGGAGAGCACTTCCCTCATTTTCTTTTCGATCTCTTCCAGGTCCTCGGGGGTCAAGGGTCGCGGGAGATCGAAGTCATAATAGAAGCCATCCGCAATGGGAGGGCCGATAGCGATCTTGGCTTCCCCTTCAGGGAAGAGGTCGCGGACTGCCTGAGCCATGACATGCGCGGCTGAGTGTCTGATCTTCCAGAGATCGGATTCTGCGTAATTATCTTTTGCCATACCATACCTCCAAATAACAAAATAGACTCCTGCCAACTGGGGCAAGAGTCTCTCACGGTTCCACCCAGATTTAAGCCCAAATCAGTTCCCGGGCTCATCTCGTTGGGCCGCTAACGGGGCCAGACGGGCTGCCATACTCCAGATGTTTCCGGCAGCCGCTCCCGGGGGGTCTTCCAGGCTGTTCACTTCAGAAAGCTCTCAGTCGTTGGCTTTCACTCCCTGTCAAGGCAGCAGGCCTGTACTCGTCCCGGTCAAAGCTTTAGGTTAATTGTCCCTAATTATAGCGGGTTTTGCTGGAAAATCAAGCGCCTAGGAATTCTCCCGTCCTCAGCTGCTCAACCTGTCCATGTAGCGCTTGATTTCGGGAACAGTGGTCAATTTCTCGTAGAAAAAGTTGTTGACGATATTGATGACTTCGCTGCGGGCAGATTCTACTGAGAACGGCAGATCCTGGCCGGTGTGCTGCTCGTCCAGGGCGTCCCGGAATTGGAGCAGAATCTTGACCACCTGCTCTTCTTCTCCGCCTTCCAGCAGATGGATGACTTCCATGATCAGCTGATCGGTCTGATCCTTGAGGTCTTCCACGGAGATGTTCGATCCTGGTCGGGAACATTCATCCAGGGACCGTAATTGACTTCCTTGGTGAGGTATTTATTGACCTCTTTTTCCAGGCTTTTAACGTAATTGTCCAGGGCATTTGCCGAGACATGCTGGGAGAGTTTCGAGAAGAGTGGGATCGATTCTCCTTCCAGGTAGATCTCCTGGAAGTATGGATCCAGGAAGCCATCCAGGGGAGTGATCGAACCATCCGGGGCTTCCCAGGTGACATCCAGCATATTGCTGGCGTTGACCAGCTCCTCACGGACAGGATCGGCCACGACCCAATCCAATTTGCACCAGCCTGGTTCCTGGGCGGCCACCTCCCAGCTGACTTGAAACTGCTTGCCGTTCTCGTCAGTCCCGCTGATGGCGCCATCCTGTATATTCTCTACGGTCCAGCTGATGGGGCTGCCAGCCTTGTGCAGTTCACCGCCGATTGTGATATCTGCGGGATAGGAGCCAAATTTGACTTCCATCAGCTGATAGGTCGGCCCCGAAGCGGTTTGGAGTGCTTTTTCCCGGATGATCCCGGCCAGGATCTGGCAGGCTTCCTGCTTGCTGTCGGCCAGGATGTTGACCCGTTCAAAATAATCGGCGTCACCGGGGTAAAGCTGGATCTTGGATTGAGCTGCCGATCCAGATAGCGCCAGTGCGGTCTCCACTTTCCCGGGTATGTCTTCAAATTCAACCAGCCTGCCGATCTTTCGAAAATGCGCCAGGTCTTCAGGGCTGAAGTCAAGCATCGAGACCGTGTGGCCAAATACGCCTGTCCGATGGTCGAAGGTGACATCGCCTTCCGTGCGGGCTGCAGAGATGGCGGTGAGCCACTGCAGGGCGTCCGCTTCATCTAGTTCAATACCCAGCCGTTGGGCTGATTGGACAATCTGATCAAGCTGCTGTTGGGTATCTGTGGTCATCGTCGTTCCTCCTTGGGGATACGGGTCCCCTGCTACTGATAAGAGAACAGCCACAACGGGTGGTTGCAGCTGTCCGGGTTGGAGAGAATATTGATGGTAATTCTATTGAGGGGGCAGGCATTCCCCGATGAAAAAGTCATATTCCGGGCAGGTGCTTCCGTCCGGGAAAGAGCAGACCCCAGTGTCTTCCCCGGCCTGGATATTGTAACCCTGGCGCTGGCAGAAGGTCCATTCTACCGAACAGCTTCCGGACAGGAAATCCCATTCCTCGCATTCCGTGCTGTCCGGGAATACGCAGATTCCCTCAGTGCCCTGATCGGTTTCCCGCAGTTCCAGTTCATATCCCATTTCCTGGCAGTAGAAGGAAGCCGGATTGGGGATACCGATGAACGGGTCTTCTTCTCCACTGTTGTTCTCCGGAATTGGAGTGGGAGTCGTGTTGCTCACCAGGCGGCAGCTGCTGAGAAATACAACGGTAAAAACGATCAAGATTTTTGGGATAGAAAATCGGCAGGAATAGATTATTCCATGAATTGGATAAAGCGCATACCAATACAGGAATCCTGCCAAGCCGCGGGGAGCGAAGATCGCGGTCTGCTGCAGCAGCACATCCCCCTCCGGGGTGGCTCCGCTCTGGTATTGGAGCCAGGCCCTGCCGGGGAGGATCATCTCCGCCCGCAGCCGCAGCAGGCCAGCCGGCTGGACGTCTTCCACGCGCCAGAAGTCGACCGCGTCGCCCACCCGCAAGTGCAGCGGATCCCGGCGGCCGCGCCGCAGGCCAGATCCGCCCAGCAGGCGGTCGATCCAGCCCCGTATCCTCCAAGCCCAATCCATGTACAGCCAGCCGTAATCTCCTCCCAGTTGGGTGTAGACCCGGAAGACATCCTCCGGAGCAGCTTGGATCCGGATCTGGCGCACCTCGCGGAGCTTGCCGTCCTCGCTTCCCAGCGTGACCGGCTTTAGGTCTCCCTGGCTGCTGTAAAGTGCGTCGCACCAGCGGGTTTCAACTTGCCCGATCTCACGGCTGGCCAGGGCGTGATCCAGTGCACCCAGTGAGATGATAATTCGGGGGTCAGGATGGGAACGGGGATGAGGGTTCTCTTCAACCCGCGGATCTCCGCGTAGCCTTTCAGCATCTCGGCGTAAGGCAGCTGATCGGCGCCGCCGATCTCGATCACCTTCCCGCTGCTTTCCGGTGTGGTCAGGGCAGCAACCAGGTAGGCTAGGACATCCTCAATGGAGATCGGCTGGACTTGCTGGAAGACCCAGCGGGGGCTGATGAGCACTGGAAGCTTCTCCGTCAGGTAGCGGATCATCTCAAAGGAAATACTGCCAGAGCCTACGATGATAGCAGCCCGGAACTCAGTCACCGGGATGCCATATTCTGCCAATACCTGACCGGTTTTCTGGCGCGAGCGGAGATGGAGCGCCAGATCGGACTGGGGGTCGCCGAGTGCGCCCAGGTAGATGATCCGTTTGACACCGGCAGCGCAGGCGGCACTGGCGAAATTCCGGGCTGCCCGCTGCTCCTGTTCCCGATATCCTTCCCGTTCGGTCATGTTGTGGATCAGGTAATACGCGACATCAATTCCACCTAGAATTGGCGGGAGGTCGTCCGGATTGAGAACACTGCCCTCATCAACCTCGACCTGGTCCACCCAGGAGCGTCCGGCCAGGCGGACCGCATCCCGGGCCAGGACCCGCACCTGGTAGCCTCTATCCAAGAGGAGTGGGACCAGGCGTCCTCCGACATATCCGGTTGCGCCAGTGACTAGGACGGTTCGAATGGCTTGGCTGTTTGGCATTCGCTCTCCAGTGTTTATTTTATTGATTATATCGTCTTCTAATCCGGCTCCCCAACTACTTGGTACCCAGCGGTCAAATATTGAAATTGGGTCTTGACAAAGGGGGTTTCCATGCTATGATATGAATATTACCCGATAAAGTGGGTAACCCGAATAATTGAGAAATAGGAGTAATTATGCCCAATCCAGATACCATCATCCTTCCGGAAGTGACCACGGTGGATATTCGCCTTGACCAGGTGCAGAATTTCATCAACAGCATGCTGCTGGTGGTGTGGAGCGAGGAAAGATCCGGTTTAAGTCCCTGGATTTATGAAACTGCAGCAGCGCTCAAACCAGCACAGCTCAAGGACCAAAAGGTGGTCATGCTTGGGCTGCACTATGCGGTGCTCCCTGGTCGGTTCTGGAAAGATGTCCCAACTTATCTGGCTGGATTGGAAAAGGTCGATCCAATAGATCTGCGGGACCAGGTACTGGATTTCTATTTGAACTTTACTAACTGCAATACAGCAGAAAATACACCAGATGCTACTAAAGAGACGCTGCTGGCAGATGTAAATTTCTTTTTGGATTACCTGCGTTCCAAGTTTGGCGAGGAGGCAGTTTTTCCTGAGATTGAAACAGAAGCATTTCGTTTGTTGAATGATCCACCTGCCATGCAGGCCAAGATTGTTTCGCACCTGCGAATGATGTGGCAGGATTATTTTCAGGATGAATGGGAGCGGACAAAACCTATGCTGGAAGATGCCGTCCTGGCTTTTGAGAAGATTGAATTCGGCCAGATGGAAAAAGGAGAAGTGGTCAATTACATCACCGGGCGCGAGGTCAGTGAGGAGTTCTGGGAGCAGCCCATTCAAGAAGCCAACCGGCTGATCTTTGTCCCCAGTGCTCACAACGGGCCTTACCTCAACCGCTTTCATTACAAGAATGCCTTGGGCATCATTTTTGGGGCACGATTGCCAAAAGACACCGACATGCATGCGCCGGATCTGAGCCGGAATGAGATCACGATTCGCTTGAACGCCCTTGCTGATGACGTGCGGTTGAACATTCTCAAGCATATTGCAGTCTCAGGTGAGATGCGCTCCCAGGAGATCATCGAAGAGCTGGGACTGAGTCAGTCTGCAGCCTCCCGGCACCTTAATCAGCTCAGTGCCACAGGCTATTTGATCGAGCGGCGCTGTTCTGGTGCTAAATGCTACTCTCTGAACAGAGAACGTGTCCAGGACACAATGCGGGCAGTGGAAGCGTTTTTACTATGTGAATAACCACCAACTCCAGGAGGTGGAAAATGGTGAGAACCCTATAGTACACAGACGGAATTCTTACTGGGAAGTTATTGAGGATCAAGAACGACAAGGAGAAATACCATGTTTACCTGGAATACTTATTACCAAGAAAATTTGAGGCGAGATCATGAAATCGCCCTAGCCATGCAGGATAGATATCTCAAATCTCTCTCCGCGGATTGCCAATCCGGTTTGACCCGGCTGAGCATCAAGTTTTTGGAGATGCTGGGTACCAGATTGGTGCAGTGGGGAGAACGCCTGCAGTGCCGCTGTGCAGATCTGGCAATGACTCGAACCAACCGCGCCATATAATGGGCGCCAGTCACTTTAGAAAACAATATCCTCTTGGCTGAACCGGAGCAGTGCAAAAACTGCTCCGGTTTTCTTTATCCGGCTTGTCTCGAGCAGAATCCCTGGCTGTTTCTGAAACTTGCTCGATCAGGAGCCGGTCTGTCTTATTGGTCAACTTATAAAAACTTTCCTGAATTTATTCATA
>JARROG010000259.1:0-3430 GCA_037384185.1 Anaerolineales bacterium
GTGTTCCATCGGCGGCATTGTGGCCAGCGTTCTCACTTCCGAACTGGCGTCTGTCATGGGTTCCAATAACCTCATATTTGTGGGATGCGGGGCTTTGCTGTTGGGAGTACGGTTAAGCTGGTTAGGCTCGAAAATTGAATAGGCGGTTATTCTTTTTTGCCAAATAGAATCTTTTTCCAGGCTTTTAAATCAGTAAAAGGGGGGATAGAAGCAGTCTTAGAATCAACTTGGCCAAACATGCGCTGGTGTTCAGATTGAATGAATTCGTCCAGACCACCGTCTTTCTGGACTTGCTGGATCTGCTTGGCTTCTGGGATGATTGCGATCCAGAACAGAATGTTCATAGCTGCCATGTAGAAAGTTTCTGGCCAGGAATGATGTCTGAACCAGGTCCAGGGAATCATCAGGGCAAAGCCCGCTCCAACGATTAGCCCCAATTTTTTTGTTGCTAAACCGGAGATCCCCCCAACGATTTGGGTGATGATCACTCCCAGCCAATCTACGACGAGCCCAGAGGCGAAAGATCAGTGCGGGAATGGCAGCTTTGAGGATGTCAAGGATCGAGGTCAGGCAGCCATATTGATTTCCAAGTTGATGCCTGACTGTCGTAGCGCTGATAACCTCTGAATGAAAGGAACTGTCAGTTTCTGGAAATTCCATGTGGATTCCGCTAATTTCCCCTTCAGGAGCAAAAATCCTGAAAACAGTCCGGGCCGCAGAAAAAGAGCCAAGTAGATATCCAATCAAACCGGATAGAATCCATATCCAGGGAACCATATCTTCCTCCAAAAAAAGGCTCAATCGCCAGTTCGGTCGCTTGTGTTTTGGGTTGTACGGTGCAGAATGACCTGTCCATTATTGCCGTTCACCGTCACCTGGGCGTTGGCAAGTAACTGGCAGGCATCCGCAACAGCTACCACGGCCGGGATTCCGTACTCCCTGGCAATAATCGAACTATGGGACAAAATGCCGCCTGCTTCAGCTACCACAGCACCTGCTTTAGCAAAGAGGGGTGTCCAGCTGATATCGGAGTAAGGCACAACCAGCACATCGCCATCATTGACCTGGTCCATATCCTCCAACCCGCGCACGACCCGGGCAGGACCGGTATAGGAACCCCTCGCAGTGGGTGTTCCTGACAGTGTATTTGTGGATGCTGCAGTTTTTATTACCGGTTCATCTCCATAAATGATGGATGGGGGTTGAACAAGCTCCGACCGCTGAATCTCGAGTTTGCGCTCGTCAATTACAGCTTGGTAATCATCTGCCTCGTCGGGAGCATTGGTTGCATGCTCAACTTCCTCCCATTTTAAGAACATGACATCGCCGACCGCAGTGATGATACCGCGAGACTGTAAGCGATTTCCCAGCTCCAGAAAGGCATTGCGGAACAGACCATAGCCCAGTGTATAGGCTGTGCCTATTTTTTCTCTTAACATTTGGAAACGGTGGGCACGGCGATAGGGAAGAGTCAACCGCAGGCGCTGAAAACCAGAAAGCTCCAACTCTGAAAATAATTTTCCAGAGCCAGTCCGGTTCTTCCACTGATGATGACGGATCATCTCCAGGATCAGCTCCGGATTCTCACGCCAGGGGACAGCCGAAAAATCGTTTCCGGAATCACTCAGGTGACCAAATTTGTCAACGAATCCATCCAGAGTGGATTGAAAGTCCTCTGTGTTTGACATATCTTTCAGACTGCGAAATCCTTCATTCTCCAACCTCGCTTTCTGGTCTGGACCCAATTCTTCGTAGAGGACGCTGAGTCTTTGCAGGTCCCGGTAAGGGTCAGAAGAAAAGCTATCTCCCTGAGCGTACTCAAACTTCAGGGATCGGGGGTCAATATCCGCCTTGGTAAGTGCCCGGTCGAGGATTAAATTATAAAATTGCATCAATAGGGGAGTGATTACATTGAAATAGGCGGTTTCCTGAACAGATTGGAAGTGCTCCCGGATGTGGGTGAGAAGGCGACTATCTGACCATTGGGTCAGATCCAGATCCCGGAGGGCACGATAATGAGCCAGGTCTTGGGAGGAGCGCCGGGCTACTCGCTTACCAAAGCCGATCTTTCTAAGGGCAAACCAACCCATACGAGGAAGCAGTGCGAACGTCCCGGAACCGGGTTTGAATGATGGTTTATCTGTGCCGTCAATTTCCAGTCCCATCAGCAATTCCAGGGTATTAAAAGGAAAGCCCATCCTCTCCATGATCCTGCCGATTGTGCCCATATTGAAATAAGCCCGGTTGAAAAATGATTTAGCCAGATCAGCAGGCTGAATATCATTGGGTCCGATCAGCTCCGTAAGCAATTGGATCCAGGCTCCATTGACCAGCGGGACGTTAATGGACCAGATCAAGGGTTTGATCAAGCCCGGAAAAACTTCCCGGGAAATATGATTGGAAAAAAGAGGAATATCCAGTGCAGTGACTTGCCTGACCTGGACCAGGTGGAGAGTGCGCCCATCGTAGACCCATTCCAGATCTACCGGGCAGTCCCTTTCAGAACTGATCTGCTTCGTCAACTGGACGACTTGCTGAATCAGGACGGGGTCAACTTCAGCATCCTCTGGTTCCTCAAGCCAGCTGCCCCATTTATAGACCCAGCGCCAGGGAGTGATGCCTTCCTGGACCAATGCCTCACCACTTCCCTCGACAGCTTCAACAATGATTTCATCCATGCCGGTGACAGGATTTACGCTGAAAGTAACGCCTGAGATTTTTGGCTGGACCATTTCCTGAATAATGACACTTGTCAGGATTTCATTGGAGTCAGCCTGGTGGGTCGGATTGTGAGAATGAACTTCTGGATCCGTTGAACTTTCCCAGACAAGCTGGATTGCCTCGAGAATGCCAGCAATTCCCTGGACATCCAGCACGGTTTTAAATTGACCTGCATAGGAGTTTTTTGACCCGTCCTCAAACCTTACTGATGAACGGACCGCATAAGAACTGCTGTCCAAGGTTGTCTGGAGTTCTGTCTCCAAGATCCGTAATATTTGGTTGTTCCCATTTTTGTATTCGCGATGGGCTTCTTGAGAGCAAATCCAGGTTTTTGGTACCGGATAGCCCTGAAGCAGCAGGTGATTTAGCGACCTTGCTTTGTTCCCAACGTTACTTAATAATCTTCTCTGGGGCAGAGGTATTAGATAATTGGTGCTCATCTTAACGAAGCTTTCTGGATGAACCTTCCATTATTCGGTTGAGTCAAATTTGATTACCTGTATCATACCAGATTCGGCAGTTGGATATTATTGGTCATGAGGACATTCCTGGATACCCTTAAGGAAAAATAGTTTATGGTAATTTTATGCAATTCGAGATTTGCTTCAAACAGACCGCGATATTGCTAGATATCGAACAGATAGAGCACAAGATCTGCACGATCTGTTCGATTATATGGATCAGAGATGGATTTTATTTCTAATACTGA
>JARROG010000259.1:3445-3893 GCA_037384185.1 Anaerolineales bacterium
GAGCATGAGCCGTGCCGGATTGAAAAAGGAGTCTTTCGGTTCGAGGCTTAGCTGGACTTAATCAACTTTCAAGGAGAAACGGGCATAAGTTCTTGAAAGCCTTCAACTTGTTTCTCGACCGGCAAGTTCCACACCCAGTACAGGCTGAGGAGCGCCAAAGGAATGGTGACAGCGGCCGCGATACCCCACATTGATAAGGTTTCCTGGTAGGAATCCACACCTATCAGCTTGATGTTCACAGACGCATTGACCAACCAGTGCATGATGATACCGGGCCAAAGTGTTTGGTATCTCAGGACCAGTGCAGCGTAGAGCAGTCCTGGCAGGCTGAGAATCAGGGCTTGCAGAAGCACCACTCCAGGAGGGCGAATTATCAGGTTGAAAAGATGGATTATTCCAAAATACAGGGAAGAGAGAATTACTGCCTTGAATTGTCCCTCTTTGGTGG
>JARROG010000260.1:0-5417 GCA_037384185.1 Anaerolineales bacterium
TATCCTGGATTTCCGGAGGGCATCACTGGCCCTGACCTGGTGCGCCTTTTCCAGCAGCAGGCGGACAGGCTGCAAGTCAAGGTAGTCAGGGAAGAAGCGCTGGAAACCAGCTACCAGGCGGGAGAGTTTCGCATAGACACTAACAAGAGGGTTTTGTCAGCCAGTTGTTTGATTGCTGCCAGCGGCACTGTTCCCCGGAAGTTGAGCAATCCCGCTCCGGGGCCGGAGCTCGATGACCGGGTCTTCTGTGAAGTCTATCCCCTGCTGGACTGCAGGAATCACACAATCCTGATCATCGGGGCGGGTGACGCAGCCTTTGACTATGCCCTGAACCTGGCCGGTCAGAATCAGGTGGTGATCCTCAACCGCGGCAAAGAAATCAAAGCCCTCAGACTGCTGGTTGAGCGGGCGATCAATCACCCCAGGATCCAATATTTTCAGGATAAACAAGTTGATGAGCTCAGCCTGACAGAGCAGGGGGATGTGCTGGTAACGGCGGGCAAAGCAAAGGATCAGACTCGATATACTGCTGATTATTTGATCACTGCCCTGGGCAGGGAACCGAACACCAGTTTTGCCAGCAGAAGTATAATCAAGAATATGGAAGAACTGCGGAATAATGAACGGTTGTTTTTTATCGGTGATGTGGGGAATGGATCCCACAGACAAACGGCCATCGCTGTGGGAGATGGGATCCAAACAGCAATGACCGTAGCTGACTTACTTGAAAAGGAAATCTTATGAACGTGGTTGCCTCAGCCGGACACCAGGATATTGCAATGGTTTATGTGGTGGAATTTCCTGGTGGTTTGGTGGAATGTGTCGAAGCTGTCCAACCTCCCAGGTCTCGGGAGGATAAATGGGTGTTGATGATCTCCACTTTGTTCGGTTGTCCGATTTCCTGCCAGATGTGTGATGCTGGCGGTCATTATCGGGGAAAGCTGACAGAAGAGGAGATGTTTGCCCAAATTCAATTCTTGATTGACCAGCGCTATCCCGCTGGATTGGTCCCCAGCAGTCAATTCAAGATCCAATTTGCCCGAATGGGAGAACCAGCGCTTAATCCCGCCGTGCTGGATCTGCTGCGAACTTTACAAAGCAAAGTCCAGGCACCCGGTTTGCTGCCGTCGTTTTCGACGATCGCTCCCCATGGAACGGATGGCTTCTTTGAGGAATTGATTGAGATCAAGGATAGGCATTATTCAGGGGGCAAATTCCAATTCCAGTTCTCGATCCATACCACGGACAGGGCCAGGCGGGATGAATTGATCCCCGTGAAGAAGTGGGATTTCCAGCAGATGGCCGATTTCGGGAAACAGTATCATCGCCCTGGGGACCGCAAGATCACGCTGAATTTTGCCCTGGCTGAGGACAGTCCGGTCGATCCTGATGTGCTGCTTGATTATTTTGATCCGGACCTGTTCCTGATAAAAATCACCCCCCTCAATCCAACCTATCAGGCTGCAGCCAGCGTCAGTATTGGTGAACAGGAAGAGAATAGGATTGGGTCCAATTGCGGTCAATATGTCCAAAAACACCTGCTGGAAAGAGGGGACATCACAACTGGTTATACCTATCATGTTCAACAGCCAGTTGTCGATACTGATGGTTTATTCTGATTGATTGCGTGGTGCAAGAATGATCGCAGAACTGGAACAGATAGCGGATTGGCAGGAACGGGGCAGAAAGGTCGCTCTGGCAACAGTGGTAAGCACCTGGGGATCTTCCCCGCGCCAACCTGGAGCTGTGATGGCTATCACCGACCGGAGCGAGATCAGCGGATCGGTCAGCGGAGGGTGTGTGGAAGGTGCGGTGATTGATGCTGGTCTTGAGGTGATCCGTACAGGAACCCCCCGCAAGCTTCATTTCGGAGTGGCGAACGAAGAAGCCTGGGAGGTTGGCCTTTCGTGTGGGGGAGAAATTGACATCTATTTAGAGCCATTTGGCCCAGAAGAACTAACAGGCTGGCTGACTGCTTTCCAGAAAGACACTCGATTTTGCCGGCTGCTGATTCTGGAAGGAGATAGCTCAGGTAAGTACTGGTTTGTCTTTCCGGAGAATCGAAAAACAACCGCCGGATCAATACCTGCCCTGCCTGGCGAGCTATTCCTGGCTGCAAGAGATGCTTGTGGTGAGGGACGGAGCAGTTTGCACAATTTTTCATCCCCTGAATACCAGGAGGTCTTCCTGCAGGTCTGCCAGCCAGCCCGAAAATTGATCCTGGTTGGTGGGGTGCATATCGCGATACCTTTGGTCTCAATGGCCCACAGTATTGGATTCGAGGTGATCTTGATCGATCCCAGAAGGCTGTTTGGGACCCAGGAGCGTTTTCCTGAAGTGGAAATGCTGCTTCAGGAGTGGCCTCAGGATGCTTTCCCAAAAATCAAACTGAACAGCGCTTCAGCAGTGGTCACCCTGACCCATGATCCCAAAATTGATGATCCTGCCCTCCAGGCTGCCTTAGATTCGGAAGCCTTTTATATTGGCGCCCTGGGCAGCCGCAGGACCCACCAGAAAAGGCGGAAGAGACTGGAGGAGTTGGGATGGGATTCCACCGTTCTGGATCGGATCCACGCTCCAGTAGGACTGAATTTGGGGGGAACCGCACCGGAAGAGATCGCTTTGGCTGTAATGGCAGAGATCGTTCAAACCTGGCATTCCCAAGGATGAACTGATGACTGATATTTCTCTCGCTTTGGGAGGAGGGGGATCAAAAGGCTATGCCCATCTGGGAGTGATCCGAGCTCTGCTCGAGATGGGCTTTGAGATTACAGCGATTGCTGGCACCAGCGCAGGTGGGATGGCGGGTGCTATCTATGCGGCAGGATATTCTCCGGAGCAGGTGTTAGACCGTATCTCGTCTGTCAGCCAGGAAGATCTTTTTGGGTTTGGCAGAGGACCGGCTTTGTTAAGCACAGATGGCATCCATCAAGTATTGGAGGGATTTTTAGGCGGCTTGAATTTCTCTGACTTGAAGATCCCCTTAGCGCTCACCGCAGTCGACCTGGACGAGATGAAGGAGGTTGTCATCCGGCAGGGCAGTGTGCTGGATGCTGTAATGGCGACGATTGCCATCCCGGGTGTATTTCCGCCCAAGGAGCTGGGAAATCGGATCCTGGTGGATGGAATGGTGCTGCATGCGGTCCCGGTCAGTACTGCCAGACAGATCTCACCCCGAAAACCGGTGATCGCAGTATCGTTGACCCCGGAACCAGAACATTGGCAGGTCAGCTATCCCTGGGATTCTAAACCCGCCAATCCACTGCTGCGCCCGATTTCACGGTTGCGGATTGCCAGGGCCTTTGACATCTACTTGCGCTCGATGGATATCACCCTCCACATGCTGGGTGAATTGAGATTAGAGCTGGAAGAACCAGAGGTGGTGATCCGCCCAAAAGTTGCCAATATCGGCTCCCTGGACCGGGTCGATGTCAGGGAAGTGGCTCGCCTGGGAGATCAAGCGGTTCAGGAAGCTCGCAAGCCTCTCAAAAGGTTGAAACGACGCTCCCGAAGGAAAAAAACATCGCGAGATCGATAAATCTCTGATTTTGCTCAAAATATTCTGCAATTGCGGTGAAAAATATTTGTTGCCCACAGGGATTGTCCTAACTAATCCTCTGGTAGCTGATTTTTTCGAACAAAATCGATACCCTGGTATGATTTGACGCCCCTTTGAAATCACCTGGATTTATTTAGGGTAGAATAACTCTACTTCAATGGAGCAATTCTGATACTTCCAGTCTTGAACACGATATGAAAAAAACAGAACTGATGTTGAAATCCAGGTACAGGATATTGCTCTATATTCTTCCTCTATTGTTCATTAATCAGCTGCTGTCTCCCCGTAAGGGTTGGATGATTCTGCTGGTAGGCTTGACAAGCGTTTTTGTGATCAGCTATTCCTGGGCGGTGACTCTCAAGAACAGCATCACACTCGTCCGGGAAATGCGCTTCGGATGGTCCCAGGTGGGAGATCATCTGCAGGAACGTTTTAACCTCGATAACAGCGGTTGGGCCCCAGCGGTGTGGATCTACCTGGAGGACCATTCTGATCTGGCCGGTTACTCAGGCAGCAGGGTGACCCGGATCGGAGGAAACGCTCACAGGCAGTGGTTTGTCCAGGGAGTTTGCGCCCGGAGAGGGCTGTTCACCATAGGACCGACTACCATCTATACCTCTGATCCTCTGGGTTTGTTCGAGATCACGGTCGAGTATCCCGCAACCACAAATATGATGGTCATGCCGCCGATCGTTCAGCTTCCGGAGATCCAGGTTGCACCCGGCGGCAGGATCGGTGAGGGGGTCAATACGAAGAATTCCTGGGATTACACTGTAACCGCGTCCGGGGTTCGGGAATACTCACCAGGGGACAGCTTGCGATACGTTCACTGGCCGACCTCTGCTCGCCGGGGAAAATTATTTGTTCGGACATTTGACAGCACTCCTTCCAGCGATCAATGGATCTTCCTCGACATGAACGGGCGGACGCATTTTGGAGAGGGGGAAGATGCTCGATGATGAACCGTTCCCTGGAGAATGGTCTGGCAGTAGGCCTGGGTGCTAACGGAAATGAGCTCTCCTGGCATCAACCCCGCTTTGATGAGACCCAAAAATGGACAATCCTGAGAGCTCTGGCGCTTCTTGAAAAAGGTGACCAACCCCTGGCGCGTTTGCTGGAAGTCGCTCGCCAATCTCTCCGCTATCGTTCCAGCATCATCGTCATCACAGCCGATCTCAGCGGGACCTGGATCCAGCCGCTGTTGTCAATGAGAAAGAAAGGAATTATCCCAACTGTTTTGTTATTGAACGCGCCTGCTTTTGGCGGAAAGGGCAATCTGGCACTCATACAAGAACGGCTGCTCTCTCAAGGGATAAATCATTTCACCGTCGACCCGGATTTTCTGGATGGGATGGAACAGCGTCTCAGCCCTGCTGGACAAACGAAGCGGGAGGAATATATAGAAGCCCGGAAAGTACACTGGAGGCCGCTGGTATGAGCGCTCTCCTGAATTCCCTCCGCAAGAGGATACCCTACAATGATTTGTTGTATTTTCTGCTGATTTACCTCAGTGTGAATTCTATTCTTCTGGGAGTGGAGCTGGTAGTACGAGGCACGTCTGCTGCGGTGCTGCGGGTCATAATTCTCTTTGGTATTCTCTTTGGTTGGCTGTTGGGACGGTCCCGGATCCGATTCGGACCGGCCCTGGCCCTGGCTGTTATCAGTGGATTTATCCTGACGGTTCTTCGCGTCAGCGGAATCGGGGCGGCAGCCTGGAATTTACTGGGAGGAGCCCTCGGTTTTCTCTGGAGATGGGTCTTCCAGCGCATTTCTGATCCCTCGCGGCTGATCTCGCTGATCTCGATCCTCCAGGCGAGGACGCTGGAAAGCCTGGCCAGTCTTTCCCAGTGGGCTGGAG
>JARROG010000261.1:0-2540 GCA_037384185.1 Anaerolineales bacterium
AAAGCGGAGCCGAATTATCCCTGCGGAAAAATGAATCGAGGGATGAGAGCAGGCGGGATTCTTCTGTCCATACTTCCCCGATGGAGCGGGTTGGGAATACATCTATCCGGCCAGTCCCCAACAGTCACAGGTCGGCCCCCCTGGCCAGTGGCGTCGAATAAACGTAAACAGCCTCCCCTGCGGGAGGCTGTTTTTGTTTTAGGAATGGGTGTCTTGATCAGTAGACAGGCATGCTGGGATCGACTTCCATCGCCCAGGCGTTGATCCCACCTTTAAGGTTCTTGACTTTCTTGAATCCGGCGCTGGCCAGGATTTCCAATGCCCGGGTGGAGCGCGTCCCTGATTTGCAGAAAAGCACAATATCCTCGGCGCTGTCGAGATCGGAGAGGTGGCTGGCAAACTGGCCCAGCGGGATCAGCTCCTCTCCTTCCAAGTGCGAGATCTCTACTTCGTGAGGTTCCCTGACGTCGATCAGGCGCAGGTCTTCCCCGTTCTTGAGCTTTTCAGCCAGTTCCGGCGCGGTGATATCCCATTCTTCCCCCGCTGAGCCTTCCTCATGATCATGGGCGGGCATGCCGCAGAAGTTTTCGTAGTCGATCAATTCCGTGACCTCAGGATGCTCCCCGCAGACCTTGCAGTCAGGATTCTTCTGCAGCTTGACTGTCTGGAAAGACAGGTCCAGGGCGTCGTAGAGCAGCAGCCTGCCGATCAGCGGTTCGCCGATTCCCAGGATCAACTTGAGGGCTTCGGTGGCCTGAATGCTTCCAATGGTCCCGGGCAGGACGCCCAGCACGCCGCCTTCCGCGCAGGAAGGCACCAGGCCCGGAGGTGGGGGTTCGGGGAACAGGCAGCGGTAGCAGGGGCCTACCCGGGCATCAAAGACACTGGCCTGTCCATCGAAGCGGTAGATGGAACCGTAGACATTGGCTTTCCCGGTCAGCACACAAAGGTCGTTGACCAGGTAGCGGGTGGGGAAATTATCGGTCCCGTCAATGATGATGTCATAGGGCTCGGCAATCTCAAAAGCATTGTCCGACGATAAAAATGTGTTGTGTGTATCAACCTGGATTTCAGGATTGAGATCCAGGAGGCGGTCGCGGGCTGAATCCACCTTGAGATCTCCCAGGCGAGATTCACCATGGACGATCTGCCGCTGCAGATTGGAAAAGTCGACCACGTCGTAATCGACCAACCCTATACGGCCCACGCCGGCGGCGGCCAGATAGAGGGAAACAGGCGAACCAAGGCCGCCCGTGCCCACAACCAGCACAGAGGCAGCTTTCAGCTTGCGCTGGCCTTCCATCCCCACATCGGGGATCAGCAGGTGGCGGGAATAACGGTGGATTTCTTCGTTACTTAGTTCAGGAAGCATGGTAACTCCATCACTGCTCCCTACCCCCGGCAATCGAAGGTATGATCAGCAGCGTATCATTTTCTGTTAACTTGGTTTGCAATCCATCCAGCTCGTTGATATTTTCCTCTCCAAGGAAAATGTTAACGAACGGCCGCGGCTGGTCGTCTTCATTGAAGAGGTGTTTTTTTAGCTGGGGATGCAGGTCAACTGCGGCGGCCAGCACCTCGGCCACATTGCCGCCTTCTAAGCTCAGGGCACTTTCGCCCTCTGTGTAGGGGCGAAGCGGTGTAGGAATTTTCAATTGAGGCATAGTAAACAATCCTTTCTATAAATTTATAGCGCTAATTTCTGGTAATTAATCTTCCTCTCTGCCCTCTGGAGTCAGGTGAATCTCCTCCGGGTCAAAGCCCGATCGGTCCTCCATTAACCGCCAGCAGCGGGATTCCAGCGCCTGTCCTTTTTCAATCCTGGTGATCAAATAGGAATACCAGGGAAGGGCGTATTCCCGGTCAAATTCCGAGGGTTGACTGGGGTGATCGGGATGAGAATGGAAAATGCCTATAATGGAGAGATCCCGGTGCTCAGCTTCCCGTTCACCACGGAGCATATCTTCGGCGGTGATCAGATAGCGGTTGTGCCTGGCGCCGTCCTCTCGGGCATTGTCCAGGAATAATAGTTCCTTTACTTTCCTGTTTCCGTCTTTTACGGATCCCAGCATCAGCCCAGCTCCTTCTTCTGGATAAGCGTTCTCGCCATGGTTGTGGATCCGTTTTAGAATGTCTTCAGATATGATAATCTTCATTTTTCCTGCCATAATTGCTCTTCGCTCAAATATTTAAATCCGGCATCGGGGAACACAGTCACGACCACGCCGTCCTTGATCTGGTTGGCGACCTGGCGGGCAGCTACTGCTGCGGCACCCGCTGAGATGCCGATGAAATAACCTTCTTCATGGGCCAGGCAGCGGACCATGTCATAAGCGTCCTCGGTCTTGACCTCAATGATCCGATCCGCTGCCTTCGGATCGTAGATGCCCGGCGTGATGGCTGTCGGAAGGTGTTTCAACCCTTCCAGGCCGTTGAAGGGTGAATCCGGCTGGACACCAATGACCTCGATCGACAATCCCTGGTCAGAAAAATAACGAGAAACGCCGGTCAGCGTACCGGTTGTACCCATTCCTGCTACA
>JARROG010000261.1:2547-5587 GCA_037384185.1 Anaerolineales bacterium
AGCATAATAGTATTTGTCCGGATTTTCAGCGGCTAACTGCTGGGCGACACGAATAGCTCCATCAGAGCCTTCCAGAGGATCGGTCAGGATCAGTTCTGCGCCCAACGCCTCCATGATCTTTTTCCTTTCTGGGCTGGCGTTGGAAGGCATGGCCAGGGTGATGGGAATGCCCAGAGCGGCGCCGAAGGTGGCATAGGCAATGCCCATATTGCCAGAAGTGGAATCCAGGAGGTGCATCCCGGGCAGGATCAGCCCCTGGTGGAGGGCATTCTGGATGATACCCCAGGCAGGACGATCTTTGACAGACCCGCTGGGATTGAACCATTCTGCTTTGGCATAAACCTGGGCTTTGGTGAGGCTGCGGTCAGTCAGGGTAACCAGAGGCAGCAGGGGAGTATCCCCTACCAGCGAGGGTAAACCTTCGTCGAGTGATCTCTTTTTTACATAGGGAATGAAGTCCTGCATACTGCTCCCAACATTGACTTAGCGTTAAATACTGACCGGAGTGAGATAGAAAGCTTCTCAAGAGTTTGCCTGCGGAAATCGCTCTGGCTTTCAGACTCCCTGATCAGCATCTGGCTGAAAGCAGAATTACGATTCCCGCCGTTTACAGGAGCAGTGGAAAATCATATGACGCCCTAATTATTATGAATATATTCAAATATATTGTAATAAAATCTACCCTGCTGTCAACCCTGCCTGTTCTCGAAGGGGTCAAGCACGTTATTAAGATGGAAAGAGAGGGTACAATCTTACCTGAGGCTACTTATCCCTGTAAGATGAGCCATTCTCGCTTAGTCTAAAATATAGACCACTTGAATATCAAGCCGGGGTAGATATCACCTGCCGCCGGAAGCAGAAACGGGAAATTTCCTCTATGACATGGTTTATTAATGCCTTCCAATCTGTGGCTGGCGCCAATCCGCTCTGGCAGGGACTTGTCGGCGGCTTGTTCATAACCTTGCTGAACACGATCGGCGCCCTGCTGGTACTGATCTGGCAGAAACCCTCTGAGAAAATCCTCAATACAGCCCTGGGGTTTGCAGCTGGGGTGATGCTGGCAGCCAGTTTTACCAGCCTGATCCTGCCCGGTGTGGCGTATGGAGGGATCGTTCCGGTCTTGATTGGTATGGCCGTAGGAGTACTGGTCCTGGATCTGGGTGATCGCTTTGTTCCCCATCTTCATCCCCTCCGCGGGAAAGAGGGACCCGAAAACAGCAGGCTGCGGGCTGTTTGGCTCTTCATTTTGGCCATCACTCTGCACAATATGCCAGAGGGTCTGGCGGTTGGGGTGGGTTTTGGGTCCGGCAATCTTAAAGATGCTATCCCGCTGATGCTGGCGATTGGCATCCAGAACATCCCGGAAGGGCTGGCTGTTGCTGTGGCAGCCCTCAATGCAGGTATGGGGACCTACTTTTATGCCGGTTTAGTGGGTATTCGGGCTGGGCTGGTTGAGATTCCCCTGACCCTGCTGGGTGTGCTTGCGGTCCAATTCGTCAGACCTTTACTGCCGTATGCAATGGGGTTTGCTGCCGGGGCTATGCTCTTCGTAATCAGTGATGAAATCATCCCCGAGACTCACGGCACAGGCCATGAGCGCCTGGCAACCATCGGGATCATGGTGGGGGTGATGCTGATGCTTTATCTGGACATTTCTCTGGGTTGATACCTTTTCAACGTGATCGTGACAGTAGGTTTTCTGTAAGGAATCAAGGCACTGTTATTGACTTACCAATCCTCCTGCTATCTCGCCTCCATCGATCACATAGGTATGGCCGGTTATGTACGACGCTTCATCAGAAGCGAGAAATGCAAATAAGGAAGCCACCTCGTCGGGTCTTCCCAAGCGGCCCAGGGGTATTTTAGATTCACATTCCTTCAGCATCTGCTCGGTGTATTCTGCTTCCTGCATTGGCGTTAAAACATATCCAGGACAGACGACATTGACCCTGATTTTCGGTGCGAGTTCTAGGGCCATGGATTGGGATAATTGGATGACACCAGCTTTTGAGGCATTATAATCTGCGTAATTTGGATGCCCGAGGATCCCATTGGTTGACCCCATATTCAAGATCACACCCCCTTGCTGTTTGATCATGCGTTGGGCTGCTTGCTGAGCAACGAAAAACATGCCATTTAAATTGGTCCTGATGGTTCGCTCCCAATCTTCTGCTTCAATATCAAGAAATTTGTTTCTGATACTGATGCCAGCGTTATTGATCAAGACATCCAAACCTCCCCATCTACGGTCCAGCTCCTGAAAAGCTCTGGTAACATCCTGGGAGTTTCCAACGTCAGCTTGGAGAGTAGCAGACAAGTCTGGATACGTATCGTGAATTTCCGCCAGGTTATCTGCATTTCTGCTGAGTACGATCACTTGAGCCCCCTCAGCGAGGAAGCGTTCAGCTATCGCTGCTCCGATACCGGTGGTCCCGCCCGTGATCAGGGTTCGTTTTCCTTTCAGTCCTCTCATCTTTCCCTCTTTTTATCTTCATCAATATGCGAGCTGCCATTCAAGCTGGCTTAAACTGAACCGGCAAGAGCACCCCCATCAACGACCAGTGCAGCTCCGGTGATGTAGCCGGACCCGCTGCTGGCCAGGAACAGTGCAGCCTGGGCGATTTCTTCCGGGTCACCGATGCGTCCCAAGGGCCGCTGCCGGGAAGATTCTTCAACCAGCTGGTCAAATGGAATTCCCAGCTTTTCGGCTTCCGCTTGTAACATCGGGGTTTTTGTATCCCCGGGACAGATGCAGTTTACTCGAATATTCTGGGATCCATGGTCAAGGGCCATCGCTTTTGTGAGCAGTACGACAGCGCCTTTTGAGGCGCAGTAGGCAGCCGCGTCCTACCCTCCAACCAGACCCCAGCCCGAAGCCAAGTTGATGATTGCCCCTCCCCCTGCTTTTTCGATCAGTGGGATGGCGTGTTTACAGAGTAAATAGACTGACTTCAGGTTGACCGCGATTGTCCGGTCCCAGTCGGACTCACTTGTGTCAACCACGGAAGCCCTGATCGCGATTCCAGCTGCATTCACTAAA
>JARROG010000262.1:0-8356 GCA_037384185.1 Anaerolineales bacterium
TCTCAAAGACGTCATCGTTTCCGCCGTCACCGACTATGTCGGCTCCGACGCCTGCAACGAGACTCTCTGCAATGAGAAATTCTATGACTGGACCGGCGTTGCTCCCATCTTTGATGAGAACTTCGACGGCATCCGCATCCTCATGGAAGCTCAGGGCATCACCCTTGAGAACATCGGTGAGTAAATCCATCTAACCTGTATGACCGTAGCCCCGGATATCCCTATCCGGGGCTACGTAAATTAAAAACTATGCTAGAGATAAAGAACCTCACAAAAGTATATGAAGGTGGAACCCAGGCCCTGAAGGACGTCAGTTTTTCCGTCAAGCCAGGAGAATTCCTGGCAGTGATCGGACTGAGCGGTTCAGGAAAATCAACTTTGCTGCGCTGCATTAACCGTCTGGTTGAGCCCACCTCTGGACAGATTATCTGGAACGGACAGGACGTCACTGCCGCCAGTCAGGATGAAATGCTTCGCATCCGCCGCAAGATTGGGATGATTTTCCAGCATTTCAACTTGGTGTCCAGATCAAAAGTCATCACCAATGTGCTGACCGGCCGCCTCGGATACGTCAATCCAGCGATGAGCCTCCTCAATCGCTTTCCCAAAAGTGACCAGGAGATGGCTATCAAACAGCTTGAGCGCGTAAGTATCGCCGACCAGGCTTATAAACGGGCTGATGAACTGAGTGGAGGACAGCAGCAGCGTGTGGGTATCGCAAGAGCGATGATGCAGGAACCTGAGATCATTCTGGCGGACGAACCAGTTGCCAGTCTTGATCCGGTCTTGGCCCACAGCATCATGCAGTACCTGGAAACCATCAACCAGGAAGACGGTGTGATGGTGCTCTGCAGCCTGCACTTCTTGGATCTGGTTCATCGCTATGCAGACCGGGCCATTGCCCTCAATGAGGGCCGCTTGATGTTCGACGGTGATCCGGATGATATCGATGATGAAAAGTTCAAGGAAATCTACGGCAAAGAAGCCGAGCGTGTAGGTTAATGGTGATCCAATGAAAAATAAACCGTCCCTGTCCCGATCCCTGATTACTGCGCTTGCCGTTGTGGTGGTTTTCCTTGCCTTCGCCTATGGCGTCCAGGTCACTGATGTAAATTTTGAAACCACTCGCTCTGTGGATCGACTCACATCTCTGAAACGAGTGATCCGGGCCCTGGTAAAGCCGGATCTTATTGAATATGATTTAACTGAAACATTCATTGAGATCCCATTTTATCTTCCCTGCCCGGAAGATCAGGAGATCGAGGTTCCTGAACCTGACACCTCGGGTCCATACCTGACTGCCAGTGAATATTGCGCCTCTCCTGATGAAACTGTAATTATCGAGGGTCATAACTTAATACCCCGTACAAGCGGACCGCTGGACTTCATCACCGCCAGCGGAGTGAAAAAAACCCTGGGTGATTTCCGGGTCGATGACACCGGAAGCTTCGAAGTTGAAGTTACCATGCCTATCCGCCAGCCGGTTGCAGAAGCGCAGCACATCCGCGCAACCGCCAGAGTGCGGGTAGGTGCACCAAAACTCACTGAAACAGCAATCGTCACCTGGGATAAGATCGTAGAAACTGTCTTCATGGCACTGCTGGCCACAGCCATCGGAACAGTATTAGCAATACCGGTCAGCTTCCTGGCAGCTCGCAACCTGATGGCAGAGAATAAGAGCCCACTCAGCAGTGTTGCCCTGGCAATCATTGGCTGGCCTGTTGGAATCTACCTTGGTTTCAAAGGCTACAGCCTGGCAAGATCTCTGCTGACACCAATGATGGCCGACATCACCAATAACTTGATTGGAATTGCGGTCGGCCTTCTGGTTGTTTTTGTCATTCTGCGTTGGGCGTTCAGTTCGACAAAGCGAACAGGTTTGGCCCGGGTAGGCAGGATTGTTGCCCTTGTGCTGGCCGGGTTGGCAGCCGTCGGGGTAATGCTCTTCCTGGAGGAATTAGCCCGCAACGTCGGAAGATCCCTGATTGAGCCTCTGGGCGGTTTCGGATTCATCGGTAATTTCCTGTTCCAATTGGGAGAAGCAGCTACTTTGATCATCCCCGCTTTCACAGCCCTGGGTGCCGGTGCGGTGCTGGGCAGCACGCTTGGTGGGATCGGTCAGACAATCAGTGATAAATCTCCGGCTCCGTTAGTCAAGGTCGTGAATTTGATCAGCGCTTCTTTAGCTGGCGCGACCATGCTGGCTTTGCTGGGCGCTGGGATCAACTGGTTATACCAGATCAACGACCTCTCAAAGACCTTGTACTGGCCGGCAGGGATTGGTGCGGCATTGGGTTTGACGCTGGCTATCATCACCAAACCTAAGCAGCCTCTTCCCACTGGCATGACGATTTATTTCATCACCAGGACAATTCTCAATGGAACCCGTTCCGTTGAAGCGCTGGTGATGGCGATCGTCTTTGTGATCTGGGTCGGTATCGGCCCCTTCGCTGGCTCACTTTCAATGTCCGTATGTCGACCATCATCGGTTTTGTAGGCGGTGGTGGGATCGGTTTCCTGCTCCAGCAAAATATCAACCTGCTGGATTACAGGGCTGCTAGCGCCCAGATGCTGGCAATCGCTGTCGTTGTGGCGATAATGGATTATGTCAGTTCAGCAATCCGAGAACGCATCGTCTAAGCCTTTTCCAGCTCTAAGTGATGTACCTGGCTTCCGGTTGAGCATATCAGCCGGAAGCCTTTTTTATCCCCTTCTGCTTTATGGTAGACTAGGTTGCATGGATTCGAAAATTTCCCACCTCCGACAGATAATTTCAGGAATAGACAGGCCGCTGGTAGCCTTCTCTGGGGGCGTGGATAGCACCCTTCTCATGAAAATAGCACACGATATCCATGGAAAGCGCTGCGCCGCTGCCATAGCTGTCTCTCCCACGTTACCAGAACACGAGCTGGAAGAAGCCAGAATGATTGGCCATGAGATGGGATGGACACTGGTTGAGTTGGAATCAAGCGAAATGGATTTGCCCAGCTTTACCGCAAATACTGTCAAACGCTGCTATTTTTGCAAGAATCACCGCTACCGTTATTTAAAAGAGTATGCAGATCAGAATGGCTATTCGCAGGTAATCGACGGAAGCAACCTGGATGATTTAGGAGATTATCGGCCCGGCCAACAAGCCTCCCAAGAGCTAGGCATCCGCAGCCCGCTGCAAGAAGCCGAATTCTCAAAAACGGAGGTAAGGGAGCTGGCCAGGGAGCTGAGCTTGCCAAACTGGGACAAACCATCTTCGGCCTGCCTGGCATCCCGGATACCCTATGGAACCCCCCTCACCATAGACCTTCTGAATCAGGTCGGTAGAGCTGAAAGTGCTCTAGCAGAATTGGGACTGGAACAATTCCGAGTCCGCTACCACGGACCTGTCGCCAGGATTGAGGTGCCTGAGGATGATTTTGACCTGGTTCTGGACCATAAGCTGCAAATTGTGCGGGACCTGGAAAATATCGGCTTCCAATATATCACTCTTGACCTGGAAGGTTTCCGATCTGGCAGCATGAACAAAGGAATTGAAAATAATGGATAAATCGAATTTGGAGAAGCTCCTGGCAGGCGTGCAATCAGGTGAAATCAGTCCAAATGAAGCCCTGGCGCAACTGCAATCACTGCCTGTTGAAAACCTGGATTTCGCCCGACTTGATGTCCACCGCGAAATCCGTCAGGGTCTCCCTGAAGTTGTTTTCTGCCAGGGGAAAACTCCAGATCAGATCGTCGAAATCATGAAACACCTCCTTAAACACCACGACCGGGTTCTGGGCACCAGACTCACTCCTCAGGCCGCAGAGGTCGTGCTTGGCATGCTTCCCGAGGCGGATTATGACCCGGTCTCTCGCTTGATCAAGCTTGTTCAGGGGGAGCTGCCGGCAGTTGATCCTCAACAGCCCTATTGTATGGTGGTGACCGGCGGAACCTCGGACATCCCAGTCGCGGAGGAGGCAGCCCAGGTGCTGGAATTCTTTGGCAGCCGCGTGATCCGGACTTTTGATGTCGGTGTGTCAGGTGTCCACCGGCTGCTGGAACAGCAGGACCTCCTCTCCCAGGCTGACGTGATCATCAGCGTTGCCGGGATGGAAGGAGCCTTGACCAGTGTCGTGGGAGGCCTGGTATCCTGTCCTGTGATCGGCGTTCCCACCAGCGTTGGATACGGTGCCAATTTTGGGGGCATATCTGCCCTGCTGGCAATGCTGAATGCTTGCGCCCCAGGAGTTGCTGTCGTGAATATTGACAATGGGTTTGGGGCCGCAGTTTACGCCCATTCCATCTTGAGGAGTATTCGGAGCGCTTATCGACGCTGGAGTCTCGGTGGAAGACCTTAAGAAAAAATTGAATGGGCTGGGCTTGAGTGAATTCGATCTGGTTGTCAAAAAAGTATCCAAGAACGGGTTCCAAGCCACAAAAGTTGATGTGCTGATAGAAAGTCAGCCACCCGAAAGGCACCTGGCTCAGATATTGGAAATCATAAACCAAAGCGATCTGCCGGAATCGATCCGGGACCAGTCTTCTGCCATCTTTCAAAAAATCGCAGAGGTCGAGGCGGAAATTCACGATACTTCATTGGACCAGGTCCACCTCCATGAGCTGGGTGGGACTGACACAATTATTGATGTCATCGGCACCTTATTAGCTTTGGAACTGCTCGATATCTCCCAAATCTTTGCTTCTCCTATTCCAACCGGCAGCGGGTTCATTCAGGGTGCTCACGGCCAAATTCCCCTACCAGCCCCAGCGACCGTCAAGCTGCTTAAGGGCATCCCAGTATTCGGGACAGGGATCAAAGCCGAGCTGGTCACTCCCACCGGTGCTGCTCTGCTGGCAGCCCTTGTGAGTGAATTTGGGCCGGCTCCTGAATTGGTGCTGGAAAAAATCGGCTATGGTGCTGGTTCCCGTGACCTGCCGATTCCGAATCTGCTCCGGGTATTGACGGGAAAGCTGGCAAATAAGGAGAAAGTTCAACTTGAGGGATTGGTGATCCTGGAGAGCAATCTGGATGATCTCAATCCAGAGTTTTATCCCTTCGTGATGGAAAGCCTGTTCCAGAATGGTGCATTGGACGTCGCTTTCCTCCCTATTCATATGAAGAAGAATCGCCCTGGGGTGCAGATCCAGGTGTTGACTGATCCTTCCCTGGCGGGGAAGATGCGGGATATCCTCTTTGAGGAAACCAGCACCCTGGGTATCCGGCAGCTTCCAACAACGCGCTTTACCCTCCCGCGCAAATCAGTCAGCGTCAGGACCCCCTATGGGGAAATCCAGGTAAAAATTGCCAGCAAGCCAGGTGGAGAAGAGAATGTGTCTCCCGAATACGAGGACTGCCAAAAGTTGGCACGTGAAAATAAAGTTCCCCTCAAACTGGTTTATCAGGCAGCTTTGTCAGCTTATTATTCAGGTACTGTGGATTAGGATTTCAAGCGTTTTTCAGGCCCAGAAGATGAGCCTGGAAGCAGCCTCTGAAGGATCAAATTCGGGTCAATCCCGGTCGATTTCATCCGTGGTACAATGCGCACGTGTTTAAAAACAAGAGAATTATGATCCTCTTCCTGTCTATCCTGGTTATCACCGCTGCCCTCTGTTTGCCGCGGGGAATCATGGTATACCAGGCCAGGGCGAAGACCTTCACCGTGGAAACCCTCTCTCCTCAAAAAGCGGCTATTGTCTTTGGCGCAGGGTTGACCGCCAGCGGACGACCGACTGCAGTGCTCAAGGATCGGGTTGCGACTGCTGTTGAGCTATATCAGGCTGGAAAAGTTGAAAAAATCCTCATGAGCGGGGATAACCGGTTCATCGATTACAACGAACCCGGAGCGATGAAGAATTACGCTCTCGAGCTGGGAATGCCGGAAGAGGATATCGTCCTGGACTATGCTGGACGGCGGACTTATGATACCTGCTATAGGGCGGGAGCGATCTTTCAACTCGATAAAGCCATTCTGGTGACTCAATGGTTCCATCTTCCCAGAGCACTTTATACCTGCAGCGCCCTTGGTTTAGAGACAGTTGGAGTCGCTGCGGATCGCCGCTCATATCGGGATGAGGATTTCTGGAAAGTCAGGGAGATACTGGCAAGTCTGATTGCAATGATCCAGGTCCATCTGACTCACCCCGAACCTGTCCTGGGAGAGCAAGAACCTATTTTCCCTGTGGAATGAATCCTGCAACTAATATATTGTTAAGAATCGATAAACTCAGCAAGATGCTGGAGAGTGCAACCATGAAATACAACCTGCGAATCATACTGCTGGCCGTTCTCATGCTTACCCTGTCAGGCTGTGGTGTTGACATTGAACTGCCATTTAAAACAGAACAAAAAACAGGACCCGTCCAGACAGAGGCTATCCAGATTCCGATCCCGGACGCCCCCACCCCGCTGGATGTCAGACTGTCATTCGGGGCAGGCAAGATGACCCTTCTTCCCAACCCGGGACCTGACCTGATCTCAGGTACAGCTTCCTTCAATGTAGCTGACTTCAAACCGGTGGTCAGTCAGGATGAATTTGGCGTGGAACTCAAACAGGGCAACCTGAAACTGAATGCCGTTCCCACCATCAATGAAAGTATTAAGAACGAATGGAGTCTGGCGCTTAAGAATCACCCAATAGAGCTCACCATAAAAGCCGGTGGTTACAACGGCGAATTTGAATTCGGCGGCCTGGCGATCACTGATCTCCATATCTCGGACGGCGCAGCAAATGTCAAATTGAAATTTTCCACTCCAAATACCGCTACTATGGCAGCGCTGCGCTACGAAACTGGCGCCTCGAATATCAGTATGGAAAAGCTGGCAAACGCCAATTTCCAAACAATGATCTTCCAAAGCGGCGCAGGGAACTATAACCTCGACTTTTCTGGACAGCTTCAGCAAGCTGCGGCTATTTTCATCGAGACCGGATTGAGCCGGTTGGTGATTTCAGTACCAGATGGCACTCCAGCGAAAGTTAACTTTGAAGGACCGCTCTCCAAGGTCATCACTTCTGGCAACTGGCAGCAAGTCGGAGATGAGTATCGTTTAGACGGGCAGGGACCACGCCTGGTCTTTACCATAGAAACCAAAGCTGGTACTGTGACCCTGCAAAATCCCTGAGTCAGCTCAGCATTACCCACTTCACCTCGAACCTTCTGCTATTGACAGGCAAAATGCCCTCGTGTACACTTAGGGATATTGACTATACGAAAGGACTTTGGCGATGACCGGAGAAACAAGCGCTCATATCCATCCCAGAACTACGCTCGCGCCAGCCCTGCAAGCCTGGGAAATCTACTTGAATGACCAGGGCAGCTCTCCCCACACGATCACAGCCTTCTTGGGTACCCTTGCAGATCTTAATAATTTCCTGCGTTGGATGGAGAATGAACGGGATGTACCTTGCAGTCCCAAAACCCTTGCCCGCCGGATCACTTCCCTCAAGTCCTTCTTCCGCTGGCTGCATGAAGGGGGGGCAATCGCTGCCAATCCAGCGGAGAAAGTCGTTCAAAAGTCAGTCCGCAGTCCCCTTCCCGATATATTATCCGAGGAAGAGATTGAGAGAATGCTGGAAACCGCCCAGGCTTACCGCCAGGGCCCTGATGCGGATTACCGTTCATACCTGTTGTTCAAACTGCTGCTGGAAACAGGGATCAAAAAAGGCGAATGTCTTTCACTCAGCCCCAACCATATCCAGCTGGATGCGCCGGAAGGTCCGCTGGTATTTATCCGCTATGCCAGTCCCAGCAACCGCTATAAGGAAAGAAAGCTCCCGCTCAGTGAGAAATGGGTCGATGCTTATCAGGAATATAGAAGCCACCATCAGCTGGTAGACCGCTTATTTCCCTGGTCTGCCCGTATGCTCGAGTATGTGCTGGAGGATCTTGGTAATGACGCAGGTATCGATAAAAGAGTGTCGTTCTCAATGTGCAGGTGGACATCAGCAGTCCAGGACTGGATGGCAGGAATCGAGCCGAATAAGATCCGCCAGAAACTGGGAATCTCAGAGGTTCAATGGCGGGAAGTCAGTCGAAAACTCCAAACTTTGAGTAAAAACCTGACCCAGCTGAACGCTCCGGGAACCGAGCAGCAAGAAAATCCTGACCAGGATGATTAAGCTTTCCTGCGGATGAAGCGCAGTTCCAGTACTGAAACGGTCTTCTCAGTGATCCTGGATTCCCGGCTGAGACGCCCGCCAGGGACCCAAAGTACACCTTCCTGACCCGCAACCAAAGGCCAATTTTCACGGTAAGGAGCTGGGATCTTTTCATTGATCATCAGGTATGAGAGCTTGATCGTCTTACCACCCATACCCAGTGGTTTGATGTCATCCCCTTCTTCTCTCACTCGCAGCACCCCATCCGGTAAAACAACTTCACGATC
>JARROG010000263.1:0-3034 GCA_037384185.1 Anaerolineales bacterium
GGATGTCAAGGTCATCGATATAAGCAATCCTTCAAATCCGTCCGTTTCGGGCAGCGCGCCACTTAATGCACCTGCAGCGATTTACGTACAAGGCCAGTATGCCTATGTCGTTGACAACGGAACTGATGCACTCAGGATCCTGGATGTGAGCAATCCTGGCAGTCCATTTGAAGCTGGAAGCGAACCGATTGGAACATCTCCGGTGGACATTGAAGTCAATGGCCAATACGCTTATGTGCTGGATGATGGTTCAGAAACCGATCTCGACCTGGGCCATTATGAACGCTTTATCGATACCAATCTGAACCGGGTCTGCAACGTTACCACCGGTCAGGTTTACGAGGAAGTCATCAGCCGGGAACGCAGGGGGGATTATCTGGGCGGCACGATCCAGGTCATTCCCCACATCACCGATGTCATCAAAGAGCGCATCTGTCAGGTCCCAGTGACCACCGGTGCGGAGATCGTTTTGGTCGAAGTCGGCGGCACAGTAGGCGATATCGAGTCCCTGCCTTTCCTGGAAGCGTTACGTCAGATGAGGGGAGATATCGGCCGCAAGAACAGCTTTTACATCCATGTCACCTGGCTGCCCTACATCGGCGCCACCGGTGAACTGAAGACCAAACCCACCCAGCACTCTGTCCGGGAACTGCGCTCGATCGGCATCTCTCCGGACATGATTATCGCCCGTTCAGATCACCCTATCGAGGAAGAACTGCGGGACAAGATCGCCCTCTTCTGCGACGTCGAGAAACGTGCGGTCGTTCCTATGACCACGACCGATACGATCTACAACATCCCACTCATGCTGGAAGAGGTCGGAGTGGGAGATTATATCTTTAAGAAATCCAAACTCAAGGAACGCTGCAAACCCGACTGGAAGGATTGGAAGGAGATGGTGAAGTCCATCCGCCGCAGCCAGGATAAGATCCCCATTGCAGTGGTCGGCAAATATGTCGAGCGAGTAGATGCCTACATGAGCGTCAGGGAAGCTCTTCAGCATGCCGGGCTGGCCAATGATGTTGATCTGGAAATCGACTGGATCCACTCCGTCAGTCTGGAAGAAGAAGCTGACCTATCTGTTCTGGCCGATTATGCCGGCATCCTCGTGCCTGGCGGTTTCGGGGCGCGGGGCACAGAAGGGAAGATCCAGGCAATCCGCTTCGCCCGTGAGAACCAGGTCCCCTACCTTGGACTGTGCCTGGGCATGCAGCTGATGGTGGCTGAGCTGGCCCGCCAGCATTTTGACTCGCCGGAAGCCAACTCAACTGAGTTCAATCCCGACACGCCCTACCCGGTCATCGACCTCATGCCCGACCAGCGTGATATCACTGACAAGGGCGGCACCATGCGCCTGGGGGTCTACCCTTGCCGCCTTGAGCCAGGCACGCTGGCTGCTCAGGCCTATGGCACCGAAGTGGTCCAGGAACGCCACCGCCACCGTTTTGAATTCAACAATGCCTACCGGGAAGAGCTGGCGAAATCCGGCCTGATCTATTCCGGCCTCTCTCCTGACGGTCGGTTGGTAGAGATTGCCGAGCTCAAAGGCCATCCTTTTATGGTTGGCACACAGTTCCACCCTGAGTTTCTATCCCGTCCCTATCGAGCTCATCCACTATTCTCAGCATTCATCCGGGCTGCAGTAGATCATTATCATCAAAACTGACACATTGAAGGTATTGGTATTTATTAAACGCGCTGGATAGGCTACAATAGGCGCGGTATTACTCATTAAAAAGCGGAGAAGAAAATGTATACAGAAATCGAACACATTAAGGGACGCCAGGTGCTGGATTCCCGCGGTAACCCCACCATAGAAGTCGATGTACGACTGCTGGACGGAAGCCTGGGCCGGGCCATCGTTCCCTCAGGCGCTTCCACCGGGATCCATGAAGCACTCGAGCTGCGAGATGGTGACAAGAAAAAGTACAATGGCAAGAGCGTTAACAAGGCAGTTCAGAACGTAAACAACAAGATCTTTGACGCCCTGGTCGGACAGGATGCCACCCGCCAGCGGGAGATCGACAGGATCATGATCGATCTGGACGGCACACTCAATAAGTCCAAACTGGGAGCTAACGCTATTCTCGGCACCAGCCTGGCAGTGGCCAAAGCGGCCGCAGCTTCCCTGGAACTGCCGCTCTACCAATATATAGGCGGCATTTATGCCCATCTGCTTCCTTCCCCCATGATGAACATCCTTAATGGTGGAGCACACACCGGATGGCAGTCCACTGATGCCCAGGAATTCATGATCATGCCTCTGGGCGCGGAGACCTATTCGGAAGGACTGCGGTGGGGCGCTGAGATCTACCATACCCTCAAAACCGTTCTCAAGGATCACAATTATGCCACTCTGATCGGCGACGAGGGCGGCTATGCCCCTGCCCTGGGTTCGAACGCGGAAGCGGTAGAGGTTATCCTCGAGGCTGTTGAAAAAGCTGGCTATAAGCCTGGAGAAGACGTTGCCATTGCCATCGACCCCGCCGCCTCCGAATTCTATGAAGAGGACAGCGGACTCTACAATCTGCGAACGGAAGGCAAAAAGCTCTCCAGCGAGGAAATGGTCGCGTTCTGGAAGGATTGGGTTGATAAATATCCCATCGTTTCCATCGAGGACGGCTTAGCTCAGGATGACTGGGAGGGGTGGAAGAAAATGGTGGCGGAGCTGGGCGACCGAATCCAGATCGTCGGCGACGACCTGCTGGTTACCAATCCCGAACGCGTGCGCCGGGGTATCCGCGAGAAAGCAGCGAATTCCCTGCTGGTCAAGGTCAACCAGATCGGTAGCCTGACAGAAACCATTGAAGCTGTTGAGACCTGCCAGTTTGCCGGCTGGACCGCAGTCACCTCCCACCGCTCTGGCGAAACCGAGGACAGCACCATCGCTGACCTCGCTGTAGCCCTCAACACAGGCCAGATCAAGACTGGCGCTCCTGCCCGCTCAGATCGAGTCGCGAAATACAACCCGCTCCTGCGCATTGAGGAGACTTTAGGCGATATGGCCGAGTACGCCGGCTGGAAGCCGTTCAAA
>JARROG010000264.1:0-5532 GCA_037384185.1 Anaerolineales bacterium
CAGGATTTCAATTCTGTCTCCTATCCGGTATGGTCGGTCAAGCATGACCATGAAGCCGTTGATAGTGTCCTCCAGGGTGTTTTGGGCGGCCAGGGCAACTGCCAGGGAGCCAATCCCCAGGGTAGTAACCATGGCTGTGATGTCAACTTGGAAATGGGACAGGATGGTAATGATCCCGATCGCGCTGAGCAAGATGAGGATGATACGCTGGAAAAAAGGAAAGAGCTGTTCGTCAAGACTGGCATTGGTTTTCAAGCCGATTTCGTTCCCCAACCAGGTGAAGATATGGGTGGTCAGGCGCCAGGCAAACAGGAAGCCAGTCAGGAAGTACAGTACGAAGAAAACCTCACCAATCCAGCGGTCCCAATCCCCGGGAAGGAAATCCAATCGGTTCAGTGCTGTGTCCAGGGCGATGATCACTGCCAGCAGGTAGATCGGCAGCTTGGCAGCCTGCAGGATCTGATTGTCCAGGTCGGTTTTCGTACGGGCTGTAATCCGCGACAGAACCCGGTCCAATAAAAGAGAAATCACCCACCTCCCCAACAGCAAAACTGCCAGCAAGATGCCAGCAGAAATTGCCAGGTCCAGCCATTGATTGGTGGACAGGCCCCAGAAGACTCGTTCCATTCCTTCCTCCTTTTATTATTGTTTAAAGACCAGAAGTAAAAACAAACACCATGGCTTGTTATTCTTCTAGATTGTCTCCTGAAAAGTTGCTTGCCCAGTTTGCGGCACGGCTTAATTCTTGATCCAGGAGCGGTCCCTCTGTATCGGCGACAAAATAACCAATTGGTTCAGCATCCAATATGGCCCCTTTTTTCTTTAACCTTTTTGCGATGGATTCCTGATAAACTGTTCCGTGGTAAGCTGTCCAACCAGTTCTTGATCCGGGCTGTTGCACTAAAACCCTGGGTAGGTGAACCCACGATCAGAAGGTTAATCCCCTTTAGGTCGGCTGGCTGGAGTTTATCAACATGTAAGGTCGAACAATCTCCTATTTTGGAAAACCCCTGCGCGATAGCCTCGGCAACCAGCTTTGTGTTTCCGAACTGGGAATCATATACTATTAGGATGTTCATTGAAACTCCTCGGAAATGAAATCGTCTCTTGCTGGATGGAATTTGGTGGTAGGTGCTGAATGGGAATTTTTTACTTGAGAAAGGCACTTTAATGGGATGTGAGATTCAGGACAGAGCCGATCAGGAACAGGATCCCGAAGGCAATCCAGAGCGGTCTGGAAAGCAGGCCTAAAGGCCACCAGTAAAACATGATCGTTCCCAGATAGAGAGTCACATAGGGGAACATGATGTCTTTGCGGAGGGGTTTCCGCCAATTGATCTGTTTGACATAATCGATCCAGTAACCGTAGGCAGCAAAGGCGATGAACAGGAATCCTCCCAACCAGAAGGACCAGCTTTTCCCGCCAAACAGGATTACCAGACTGATCACAGCAGATGGAAAGCAAAGAGCATATACCAGCCAGCCGAATTTTAAAGTGTAGCTATCATATAGCGGTTTCCTGATCGCAAAATGGATAATCAGGACAATCTGTAAAAAGAATGCCCAGATAACGAACAGGGTCTCCAATTGATCAAGGCCGGCCATATTACCTCCTGTTGCTCCGAAATGCTTATTTCATAAATCTCCGGGTCAAAGCCGCTTCCATGGCCCGGCGGACGTCCAGATCAGGATTGGAGGCTTTCGGTACCAGTTCCAGGCAGGCAGGGTCAAAATCATATTCCTCCCGCCAGCTAAGGTGATTTTCCGCGACCGCCAGAATACTCTCAGCGATGTAGCGAACTTCCATGTCGGTCAGAGTGGGATGGAGTGAAATCCTGACCCAGCCGGGTTTTTCTGAATAATCTCCCTGGTCAATCAAATCCGTGATCCGCTGGGACCGGCCGGGATCGATATGCAGCAAATAATGACCGTATGTGCCGGCACAGGAACAGCCTCCCCGGGCCTGGATGCCAAATTTGTCATTGAGCAGTTTGACGGCCAGGTTAAAGTGCAGATCGTCGATATAAAATGAGATCACGCCCAATCGGTCCCGGTGCTGGTGTGCCAGGATGTGCAGGTTAGGCAGGGGGGAGATCATGTCCCAGAGCATCTCCAGAAGAACGTGCTCCCGGTCCAGGATATTGGAGACACCCATCTCCTCCTTGAGGGTGATGCACATGGCTGCCTTGATGGTTTGCAGAAAAGCCGGTGTACCACCATCTTCCCTGGCTTCGATATCATCAATATATTTGTGGCCGCCCCAGGGGTTGGTCCAGTCAACAGTGCCTCCGCCCGGATTGTCGGGGATTTTCTGATGGTATAAGGCGCGGTTGAAAACCAGGACGCCTGATGACCCCGGCCCTCCCAGGAACTTATGGGGGGAGAAGAAGATCGCATCCAGGTCTCCACCGGGGAGGTCGGGATGCATGTCGATTTCCACGTAAGGCGCTGCACAGGCAAAGTCGACAAAACAGACTCCGCCTGCTTTGTGGATCAGCTGAGCGATCTGGTAATAGGGGGGCTGGATTCCGGTCACGTTAGAGCCAGCGGTTACCGAGGCATATTTGGTCTCTCTATTCTGATATCTGTCAAGCAAGTTTTCAAAGGCGTTCAAATCCACCAGGCCGTCCTCCGTGGGGGGGATGATCTCAACCGTGGCGATCGTTTCCAGCCAGCTGGTATGGTTGGAGTGGTGTTCCATATGAGTGATAAAAACAACGGGTTGGCGATCCTCCGGGATCTCAGTCTGGTACTCAGGATTGACTTTCAATCCCAGTATGCGCTGGAATTTATTGATCAGTGCAGTCATCCCTGAGCCGCTGGTGAGGATCAGATCATCCGGTCCAGCATGAACGTGGTCTTTGATGTGCTGCTGGGCTGCGTGATAGGCATGGGTCATGGCCACCCCGGTTGTGCTGGTTTCCGTATGGGTATTGGCCACCAGGGGTAAGATTTCTCTGTGGATCCGGTCTTCTATGGGACCGTAGGCTCTGCCGCTGGCTATCCAATCCGCATAAATCAACGGCTTGGGCTGACCATCTGGAGAGATTAGCTGGGCGTCAACCCCAATAATGCCTTTCCTGAACTTTTCGAAGTAAGCTTCCATATCATTATTCCTCACTGGATGGGGCTGGTCAGCAGGATTTCCGGGTTGGCCTGAGCCTGTTTGAGAAATTCCTCCGTTTGGTGAGGCGATCGCAGCTGGTGAAAACTGATGTGCTGAAATTCCTCTGACTCCATGGCTGCCAGCATCTTCCGGCGTTTTCTCCAATAGGAAGTGATGGTCCAGAGTACAATGGATTCCTTGCTGAATAATTTTCTCAGCGTTTCCCGGTTTCCGGTTTCTGGCCAAAGTTCAACTTTGGCAACCAGACGGTGAACAGCTCGGGTGACCGCCTGGTAGAGCGTGCGTGGGAAGTTGAAATCTAACCAAACAACCGCCTGTACGCGCCGCCATTTGATGGGGGTGGTACGGCTATAGTTCCCATCCAGCACCCAGTGTTCACCCTCCAGAGCTTTGGATAGGGCAGGGAATAGATCCTTGTCCTCCAGATAAGTCCAATCCGGACCCCAATAAATTGCATCCAATTCGATGAACGGCACTTTAAGAATCTCAGCCAGCTGGCGGCCGAAGGTGGTCTTACCGCTGCCGCTTGTGCCTACAATGTTCACTCTCACTGGTTCGATTCCTTATCGGCTTGGAAATGTAATACATTTTTATTTTATCCTAAGATTGGTATCCGAAAAAAAAAAAAGATGCGCCCAGTACATCGGGGCGCATCTTTTGTGTTCAAACAGCTCTACCCATTCAGGGTTTCCAAACTTCCCAAACCTTACCAACCAGATCAGGGCCAGGCGTGAGAGTTTTATCTCCTGGTTCCCAACCGGAAGGTGTTACCTCCCCGGTCTCGACTACATGCTGGAAGGCTTTTATCTGACGGAGCAGTTCCTTGGGGTTGCGGCCCACTTCGGGAGTCAGAACTTCCATGGCCCGGACAACGAAATCAGGATCGATGATGAATCGGCCCCGGATGTCAACCCCGGCGGCTTCGTCGTACACGCCATATACAGTGCCGATCTTGCCTCCGCTATCCGATAACATCGGGAACGGCACGCCGCCCTCCAACATCTTGGATAGCTCTTCTTCCTGCCAGATTTTGTGCACGAAACGGCTGTCCGTGCTCAAAGAAAGGACTTCCACATTTAAAGCTTTGAATTCATCATACAGGGCAGCGACCGCTGCCAATTCTGTCGGTCAAACGTATGTGAAGTCTCCTGGATAAAAACAGACCACGATCCATTTGCCCTTGTAGTCGGACAGTTTGACCGGTTTGAACCCCTTTCCAGCCACGAACGCGCTGGCTTCAAAATCAATGGCTTCTTTGCCTACTTTTGCTAACACTTTCTTCACCTCCTGGACTGCTGCAGACCCTGCGCTAAAGGGAGCAGAATCTCCCTCCAACAAAGGACCTTTGACTGGTTTGACACAACCATCTGTTAATTTGGGCATAGCGTCTCCTTTTGATTTTCAGGGAGCATTCTGTACAGCACTTATTGTACTATTGAACCAGATTTGTTACACGCCGAGAAGGGCGGCCAGCAGGCCCCTGCCTTGTTAGTCCAAGGTACGCCATCCTGGCTGTCAGCGGCTATCTGATCTTCTAGCGTGTGCTATTGGCGAATGGGTAGAGATAATTCCAGGATCATTCTCCACACCCCGGCTTCATTACGGTAGATGGAGAGGAAGCGGGATTGGTAATCAAACGCTTCTCCTGTGTTGATCCCTTTTCCTCTCCAGCGGCCAACAAGGACTGCCAGATCCCCAGTAATTTGAACATGGTGATGGGTACTCTCGGCTATGTCCCATACACGGTCACCGGACCCATAGGATTTCAGCAGCTCCGCCTTCCCATACTTGGAGCCTTCTGGCTGGAGTGATTGGAAATCATCGGAGAGGATTTCCTCAATCACGACCAGATCGAGGTCCCGGTGGGCTTTGGCCCATTCTAATTCGCGCTGGATGACCTGCTCTTGGAGTTGGGCTTGGGTAAGCTTGGTTAGACCCAGCCCGGAGCTGGTGATATCGATCAGCTCCACCACACCCGTGGCAATGACCAGCAAGGCGATCAGCCACAATAATAATGATCCGGTCTGATTGAGGACGGGTTCGCTGAAGACCAACCAGGAGAGTAGGGTGATCCCGCCGCAGAGATTAATGACAATTGCCCCGGTAAGCCCCAACCCGCTTGGGGAACTGTTCTTTGAATACCTTTCCAGCAGCAATGCGAGGCCGATTCCAAATAAAACAGCTCCGAGGATCGATGTGTAGAAATAGGTGGTTGGTACGGGAAGTCCCAGAATCTTTGGGACTCCTGCCGGGAATGCCAGCAGCAAGATTCCTAACGCCAGATTAATCCAGGCATCAACTGCCAGCAGCAGCCTGGTTTTTTTGTCCAGATTTCACCTTCTTTTTTTCATTGTAGCATCCAGGAGGTGTTCTGTGGCTTGCTTTCTGCTAGAGTTGGTTCAGAT
>JARROG010000265.1:0-3018 GCA_037384185.1 Anaerolineales bacterium
TCAGAGTTGACCTTGGACCCGGACCCTGTCCTTCCACGGGGTTGGACCACAAGGGAACATTTGACACCTTTAACGTACTGACTCCGGGCATTTATTGTGTGTCCATCTCGCGCAACCAAAGCGGACAGACTGCGGCAGGTGATGTCAATTTGATGAAAGGCATCTGGGTTGAACCGCGAACCGATGAGGTCCTCGCCTACAAGACGATCGAATTGGAAAGTGGACCTCAGGATCTTGAAGTTCATTTCTTCTGGGATCGCTTCGAACCGGTCACCCTCTTCTATCCTGTCCCTGAGAATATCAACTGCCGGCGTGGACCAGACATCGTCTGCGATCCGCTCAAGATCCCCCTGGCAGGCGAGATTCTGCCCATCATAGCCCGGGATGTGGAGTCGGAGTGGAAGCAGACCTCATATGAGGGTGAGTTGTGCTATGTCTATCTGCCTGCCGTGCAGATCGATGAAGCCCTGGCTCAGACAGCAAGCAGTGAATTCCGGACAGAGGATCTGCCTTTCTTCGAGACCCAACCTTCCTGCCCCACACCTACACCTGCTCCCCCGGAACATCAACCCACAAGCCCCACAGGTTGTGCCCAATATACAGATCAACGAAGCTGTATCGCCGCTAAGTGCAACTGGTTCAAGGTCAACGACACCACATCACTTTGCATACCATATTGATCTGAACAAAGATAGATAGTAGATCTTGGATCTATACCAGCCGGGAAGAAACCACTTCCTTCCCGGCTGATTTCCTTTCTCCGGGACTTAAATCAAAAGAAGTTTATCGTCAGGTAAGAGGGGAGGTCCTCAGCCTATCTTAAGGACGAATCATTTGAATCTTGCCGGCCGCAGGCTGCCGGGCAATCCTCAAGTGAACCAACCATTGAAACCATAGATAACGAGCTTACAGGAGATCAGCATGGGTTACCTACTTCTTGTCCTATTCCTTTTCACCTTCTTTGCACTGGGCATCAAGATCGTCCGCCCGGTTGAAGTCGGTGTAGTCGAGTTTCTGGGGAGATATACCCGCACCGCGGGTTCCGGCTTCAACTGGATCTTCCCGGTCCTTTACCGCATGTACCGCATCAACATCACCGAGCGCCGGGTAGACATCGACGCTCAGTCGATCATCACCAAGGATAAACTCAATGCCGTGGTGGACGGTGTGGTCTACTACAAGGTCATTGACGCCCAGATGGCAATCTACAATGTCAACAACTTCGAAGAATCCGTTCCTTCCCTGGCGAAAACCACCCTGCGGGCGGTGATCGGGAAAATGACCCTGACCGAGGCCAACGAGAACCGGGACTCGATTAACAATGAGCTGGAAAAGATCCTCTCCCGGGAAGTCGACAAATGGGGCATCGACGTGGTGCGGGTCGAGCTGCAGCGCATCGAGCCCCCACCCGACGTCCAGGAAGCCATGAACCGGGTCGTCAAGGCCGAGAACGAGAAGATCGCCGCCCTGGACCAGGCTACTGCCATCGAAACCAGAGCCGACGGAGAGCGCCGGGCTGAGATCAAGAAGGCTGAGGGAATCGCAGCCGCCATCCGGCTCAAAGCAGACGCGGATGGGGATGCCATCAAGACCGTCAACGAATCGGCCGAGAAATATTTTGTGGGCAATGCCCAGCTCCTCAAAAAACTGGAGACTGTCAGCGAAGCTCTCAAAAACAACTCCAAGATCGTCGTTCCGGCGGACAGCAGTCTCGTGAACGTCATCGGGGACCTATCAGGCACCGGTGTGCCGATCATGATGCCTGATCCCAAAGAAAAATAGGCAATCCAATAATTGCCGAGGGCAGGAAGCGGACAATTACTCGCTTCCTGCCCCGGTGGAAAACCCTATGATCCATCAACTCCAGCGCCGCCAGATCATCCCCGCCGAGCTGAACCAGGTCTGGGATTACTTTTCCCGCCCCGGGAATCTGAACGAGATCACCCCACCAGATCTGAATTTCGAAGTCCTATTCGGCGGAGAGGAAGCGATGTACCAGGGCCAGCTGATGGCATATAAAATCCAGCTGCTCCCTCTTTTGAAAACCCGCTGGCTGACCGAGATCACTCAGGTCAGGAAGCCTGATTACTTCGTCGACCTGCAGCGGCTGGGGCCGTACCGCTTCTGGCACCACCAGCATCACTTTCGGTCCCTCGATAATGGCGTGGAAATGCGGGATCTGGTCACCTATCTGCTGCCGCTGGGAATCCTGGGGGATATCGTCCAGCGCTTGTGGGTCGGACCCCGCCTGGAACAGATCTTCGATTACCGGGCAGAAATTATCAGCAGGATCTTCCCAGCTTGAGGCGACCCCAGAATTAACAAAAAAACACAACCTGGTCGAGGTAGTATTTTTCATGATTAAAGATCTCACAACAGCTAATCGGGAAATGATTTCTCGCCTGCCCGAATGGGCACGGAGAGGTGGTTCTCTTCTGGCGGCAGGGGACAGCTGTAAAGCGCTGAGTAAGCGCACCAGGGATTATATGCCAGATTGAAATCTACCAGATATTTCGAGCCATCCAGGGTTTCAGGCTCCAGGTAACGTCCAGCGCCATAGGTCTCAACTCCGCTGGTTTGGTCCCGAAAGGGAACGAACGCACTGCCGTCCCGACCCAGATAGACTGTCAGCTGAGCTGGCTGTCCCTCCACTTCGAAATTCAGCCGGCCGTAGCGCAGGTAGGAATCTGATTCCCCTGTGCTGGTTTGAATCTGAACCTGATCCTGTTCCTGGAACGGCTCAACCCGGATGATGAATTTCAAATTGGGGTCTTCTGGAAAATAATCCAACCCCTGGAACGCGGTCCTCTGCTCCTCGGATAGCGGGGAGTGCGGATCATCCTTGAAAAATTGATCCTTGTGTGACCGAAAAATCTTTAACTCATTCATATCCACCCACTTGTGTCATTTAACTACTCTGACTGGATGCCCAAACTGAATCTTACCTGAACCAACCAAGCTTTCAGTGGAGCATCATCTATAATAAAGACATCATTAGCGTTCAGCGAGAGGGAAGAA
>JARROG010000266.1:0-3012 GCA_037384185.1 Anaerolineales bacterium
GCTGTATATCAAGCAGCATGCCCCGAACGACCTGGCCGGCAAGATGATTGTTACCAATACCACCACAGTAGCCGATGTTGAATTTCTCAAGAAGCGCCAGGTACACTACCTCGTAACCACGACTCCGGTGCTGGATGGCCGCTCATTCGGCACGAATATGTTCGAAGCCGCCCTGGTCGCTGCCGCTGGTAAAGGCCGGCCGCTGACCACTGCAGAACTGGACCAGATCATCGACGATCTGGGGCTCCAGGCTCAGATCCAGGACTTGCGCTAATGGACGCGATCCTCTTGCAGGCGGTGTGCCTGACCCAGAATCTCCCCTATATCCATACACCCAGGGCAAGCCCAAAGCAGCCTTGCAGATCGGCGGCAAGTTGATGATCCAATGGGTACTGGATGCCCTGGAACAAACCCGGTCGATCGATGGGATTGTTGTGGTAGGAACAGAACAGCTGCAGGGTGACCTGGAATCTACCAAGATCTTCTCCCACCTTCCTGCCGAAAGCGACATCCTGATCAACTTCCAACGAGGTGCAGATGCTGTTTTAGCTAAAAATCCTTCAGCGAAGATGGTCGCGGTCGTAACATCCGATATTCCATTCGTCACTCCCGAAGGTATTGATTGGGTCATCACCAATTCACAGCAAACAGATAAGGATCTCTATTACTGTGTGATCGAACAAAGCCGGATGGAAGAGAGATTCCCCGAGTCTTCCAGGTCCTACGTCAAGCTTAAGGATATGAATGTTTGCGGAGGCGACCTGTCTGTTATCAATCTCGATCTGTACCAGAGCAGGCAGGATTTTTGGCGCAAGATATTTCAAGCACGCAAAAGTGCCTTCCGCCAAGCTGCCCTGGTCGGTTTTGATATCCTGATCCTGCTGGTGCTCCGTCAGCTCACACTGAATGACACAGTCAAAAAGGTGACCAAGCGATTGGGAATCTCTGGGGAGGGACTGGTCTGCCCTTATCCGGGGATCGGGATGGACGTCGATAAACCGCATCAGCTGGAACTCGCCCGCAAAGAATTATCGTAAATAGAGTTATGGTATTTAAAGACCTGTTAAGACTTGACGCCGAATATTCCACCAAGATCCGCATTCCAGACCATAAGCGCTGGCTGAAGACAGCCGCTGCCATTTTCGCTCACTCTGGGGATTCCTGGTTCTGGGGTGTGGCGCTGATTGCCCTTTATCTCCTCGGCCCTCGCGCCTGGCAGACCCAGATCACTCTGTTGTTCCTGGGGATCTTTTTCACCGCAGTCACCGTGCTCATATTGAAATTCTCGATCAAACGTCCCCGGCCAGAAGGCGAATGGGGCCAAGTCTACCGAAGTTCCGATCCCCATTCTTTTCCATCCGGCCATGCGGCCCGGGCTTTCATGCTCTCTGTCATCATGCTGCTGACCGGATTCTGGGGAATCGGGCTGATCATGGTGGTCTGGGCTTTACTGGTAGTGATTTCCCGGGTCAGTCTGGGAGTACATTACTTTTCAGATGTCGTAGTGGGGGGTATGGTCGGCGTCCTTATGGGAACCCTGGCGGTGGGAGTATTTGAGCTGATCGTGTGAGAGAGTGGGGGAAGCGGTGAGAAGGAGACCAAGAGGCCAGGGCACAAGGAAGGAAGCTAGCTGACTTGGGGGAGAGGAGAGGGGGAGAGGGCGGACGAATTCTTCTACGATCACTGCTGATTTATTCTGTCATTGGGGGAAAGAGTGAGTGACTGACAAAGCAATCTCGGTGCTTCGCGGGGAAAGATCTTGGTATCTGAATGGGTTCTCTACCAGGAAACAGTACAACGAGATTGCTTCGTTCCACTCGCAATGACAATTATTCAAGGGTACATTGCACACCAAAGACCGGACAGGCTTTGGAAGCAGCCGATGATTGTTTCCTGCTCAGCTTACGTTTTACAGCTTACAGCTATTACTTTTTCCAGGTCTTCATTTTTCAGCTCAAGAATACGCTCCTACCTCCACCTGTCTGCCGCCCTCTTCGTAAAGATAGTACGGCATCCAGGCCACACCAAACAGATCGATCAGGATATCCTTTTTATAGGGCGCGATCGGAATTTCCTCGGTTTCCTCCAGTATATCCTGCCATTTCTGGTCTATCTTTTCCAGTTCTTCATGGCGTTCCTTTTCCAGGTCCTCAATCTCTTTCTTATACTCCTCAATCGACTGGATGGATTCTTCGACATCCGCCTTGGCCTGGCTGGTCATGCGACGTTTGGTGAGGGATGTAGATAATCGTCGGCTGCGGCCCCCCAGCAAACCTATCAAGTTCTCAGCCAACTTTCCTGCTTCCTCCAATTTTCGTTGAGATAATTCTCTCTCATCCTCACTGAGTTCTCTTTCTTCCCGCAGCAGGCGATCCTTGATGGTATCAAGTTTCTTATCATAGGAGCTCTCAACTTTCTCCCTCTCTTCTTGCAAGGCTGTCTCGGCAGCTTCAGCACACATACGCCGGAATTCCCCCTGAGAGATCTGCGGGCCAGCAAAAACCTCCAGTTCCTCATTGGAGCGCACGGTTACAGTCACAGAATGATAGATCCAATCCTTGAAATCCGTCTCCAGTTCCTTCAGCTTCGGCCCATCGGAAAAAGGTCCAGAAATATCGAAAAACCTTGCTCCTGACCTGGGTGCATTCTCAAGAGCGTCCAGGTCAACAGGATCGGAGGTCCAGTCTTCCCAGCGCACCCTGCCGGCCCGATCCAGCTCAGAAACCAATGCAGCTGTGTTGAGATCATAATCCAGGTTGTAATTCCTTTTCAAAAAGCGCACTGAGGCCTGAGCAACCAGCGCAGGTTTATAAGCCACCTGATAGTCAGTATCCTCAGCTGCCGAAATACCTGCTTTCTCAACAGCCTTCTGGAAACTCAATCTGTCCGGAAGGAAATATTCATCGATTCCCGCAGGAATCTTGGGGCGGGTGTTGGTCAGACCGCCTGATCCCGAGACCTTGTGCCTGGCAGATTCTTTTGATGCCTGGTTCGTCAGGTCCCCCGCAGACG
>JARROG010000267.1:0-2987 GCA_037384185.1 Anaerolineales bacterium
GAGCAATGAAATACTGTTATGCTGAATATCGTCTATGGTTGATAATGGAAAAAGAACAATGAATGCAGATAAACAGACAAATAAAACTCTGTATTCTATTCCTGTTTGGTTCCTCGCTGGCCGAATGATACTGCTGTTATCGCTGCCAATTGAAGGATTGAAATCCTACGGGGATTTCTGGAATTTTTTCAATTTGGCCGCGGCTGGCTGGCCATATTTGCAGATCTGGGTGGAATTTCCACCGATATTCCCTTTCCTTTCGAGGATTATTTATTTAGCAGTCGGCGGAAAGGAGCATGCCTACGTTTATATCTTGGCTATGTTTTTTTCTATCGTTCAGGCGGTAAACATATACTTGTTCATTCGAATCGCCGAGAAAAGCTTAATTGCAAATGAGCGGATCCAGCGTACGGTTGTTTACAGTATGCTGCTGGTCGGTTTGTTTTACGGTTGGGCGTATTTTGACAGTTTAGGTGTGTTTTTCTTGTTGCTGAGTATTTACTTATCATTGAGAGGGAGCAGATTGAGCCCCGGATTTGCGATGGGGTTGGGAGGACTGGTGAAATGGTTCCCGGTTTTTGTATTCCCAGCTTCTGTTAAATGGAGGGGTGCAAAGAATTCGATCAGAATCGGATTGATATTGATTGCAACGATTGTAATTGCTTGGGGACTGCTCTACGCGATCTCACCAGAGTTTGTGACAGCATCTCTTGTTTCGCAAACTGCTAAAGGATCATGGGAAACGGCATGGGCAATAATTGATGGCAATTTTGGTACAGGCAACTTTAACGTAAATTCAAATCGTTTTGACGCGCTCACTGCAACTTTGCCTGCGGGTAATCCCTCCCGAATCTCACCCTTGCTCACTTTGCCGGTTTTTCTCCTGATTGGTTTATTCGTATTCCTGAAAGCCAAAATAGCTACTGGGAAAGAATTTATTGCGTTTAGCGGATTCACAATGGTCCTGTTCTTACTCTGGGCACCCGGATACAGTCCACAATGGATGCTGTATCTGCTCCCATTGGTGTTGCTCAGGTTTGACCAATACCGAGGAATTCTGGTCGGTCTGGTTTTAGTACTAATTAATTTGCTGGAGTGGCCAATCATACTATCCAGGGGGCTCTTTAATTATCTCAGTTGGACGATTTTGTTGAGAACATTTTTCTTTGTTGTCCTTGCTGTGTTATTTGTCGAGATCATATTTAGAGAAGGTCAAAAATCCCAGGGGGAAGTGTTTTGAAAGAGATACTTTATAGCAGGCTTCAACGAAACACGAATCTATTGCTTTTTGCAATCTCATTGATACCGATATCACTATTCGTATTCGTTGTTAGCCAAAGAATCTTTTTACCAATGACTCTCGAATGGGGCGAGGGAGCGGGACTGAATCAAATCAGTCGAATATATGAAGGGAAGGCTTTATTCGTTGAACCCTCTATTGACTTTTCGGCTCTAGTCTATACACCAATTTATTACTACCTATCTGCAGCCCTGAGTTACTTGATTAAACCTGCACTCTTAGCCGCTAGGCTCCTATCTCTGTTATGCACGATTGCTTCTGCAGTTATCTTATATCGACTGGTAAAAACTAGGACGGATGACCCGCTGTCGGGATGGTTTTCATTGGCTTTATATTTCTCCTGCTACTATATTAGCGATGGATATTTTGATCTCGCCAGGGTGGATGCACTATATGTATTCATCGTCCTGGCCGCTTTCTGTATTTTTTTGAACAGTAAAACAAAGGTGGATTACTTTTTTGCTGGAATGATGATTGCGATTGGCTTCTTTGTGAAGCAGTCCGCTATAATTGTTTTCTTGCCGGTAACGATTTATTTGTTGAAGGCTGATTGGAAGAGAACCTGGATCCTTCTTCCTGTAGTCATCCTTGCGATATTGATACCGGTAGTTGTGCTCAATCAAATCACTGATGGGTGGTTTGGATATTACATTTTTGAATTGCCGAGCGAACATGGCTTTTCACTTCTGGCAGCAATGAATTTCTGGTCGGGGGACCTGATGCGGTATCTTGGCATCGCCCTTGGATTTTCAGCAGTTTATGTGATATTTTCTTTTCCCAGCCTAAAAGAGCTTGGAGAAGTTGGCAGGCAGCAGAAAAACGAGAAATTTGGAAATGAGGACAGAGTGGAAGGCGGTGACGCTTTACTCACTGTCCTTTTTGCCAGCGGTGCAGTGCTCGCCTCATGGCTAACACGGTCGTCAAATGGAGGCGGTGCAAATAACGTAATGCTGGCTTATTCCGCAGTAGCTTTAATGTTTGGGCTCGGAATAAATCGGGCTCAATCATTTATCAATATACATAATCATAAAGCAGTGCGGCTTCAACTCCTGATCGGGGTGCTGGTAGCTATCCAATTTCTTAGTTTGATTTATAACCCTTTCAAGCTCATACCAACTCAGGGTGAAATCACCGCTCATGGCAATTTGGTTGAGGTGATCAAGGATACAAGCGGTCCTGTATTGATACCATATCGGAGCAGTCTATCGCTGGAGACAGGAAAAGCTTCTCAAATTCATGCGGTCAATTTATTCGAGTTGACAGGTTACTTTCTAGGAGAATTAAGACCGGAAGGAAGGATGATTTTGGGCCAAATTCAGCAAAATGTCTGCGACCAGACATACAGTATGATAATCCTGGATCAACCGATGCCTTGGTTCCAAGAACAAATCGATCTGGCCTACCAGCGTAGCTCATTCGGTTTACTGCCTGAGACCAGTCGTAGAAGCGAACAGCTGGAATGGCAGAATGGGTATGCCAATATTTATATTCCTGCCAATCAATATCAGAGAACAACCTGCTTGAAAACAGTAATTTATCCAGAAGAGTAGATAATCCAACTGCAACCACTTGAGAGTTTTAGGGAGTTCCTGTGTTTAAAAACGAAGTATGGCGTACTCGGATCATCGTCATTGGTTTGGGAATTCTGATATTGATTGGGCTCTTATGGGTCAATTTTCAATTTTCG
>JARROG010000268.1:0-2983 GCA_037384185.1 Anaerolineales bacterium
GTCCAGAGATGGGACGCTTTGAAGACCGCAACGGCAGGGATATGGTGCTGGCCATGACCCATGAGGAAGCCGTTGTCGATCTTGTTAAGGATGAGGTTCAATCCTATCGTCAACTTCCGATGCTGATTTATCATATCCAGACCAAGTGGCGGGATGACCCCCGCCCGCGAGCTGGTTTGATCCGTGTCCGGGAGTTCACTATGAAGGACAGCTACAGCCTGGATCGTGATTGGGAAGGTCTTGATGTCCAGTATGCCCGGCATTACCAGTCATACTTCAATATTTTCGGACGATGTAAACTGCCGGTGATCGCAGTGGAATCTGATGTGGGCATGATGGGTGGGAACATGGCTCATGAATATATGTATCTGACCCCTGTCGGGGAAGACACCTTGTTGTTGTGTGACCAGTGCGGCTATTCGGCAAACCGCCAGATAGCTGAATTTCGAAAGCCAAAAGCTTCATCGGAAAATCAGCTGGAGTTAGAAAAAGTCGCTACTCCTGAAATGAAAACGATCGCAGAATTAGCAGACTTTCTGAATATCCCGGCAAGCAAGACTGCGAAGGCGGTGTTCATGATGGCAGCGATGCAGTCGGATGAAGGGGAAGAAGAAAACCTGGTATTCGCTATTGTCCGGGGAGATATGGATCTCAATGAGACCAAACTGCTCAATGCCCTGGGCGCAAAGAACTTACGGCCGGCTGTCGAAGAAGAGATCAAGGCTTCTGGTGCTGTACCAGGCTTTGCGTCTCCGGTGGGCTTGAAGAATATTGTAGTAGTCGTAGACGATCTCATACCTGAATCCGCCAACCTGGTGGCCGGGGCAAACGAGGAAGGCTACCACCTGATGAATGTCAACTATGAGCGTGATTTTGAAGCGCAGATCATCACAGATATCGCTGCTGCTCAAGATGGTGATGCCTGCCCTGAATGCGGTGAGGCGTTACGTGCTGTTCGAGGTGTGGAAGTCGGCAATATATTCAAACTGGGTACCTGGTACAGTGAAGCCGTGGGCGCAACCTACCAGGACGCTGCTGGCAATGAGAAACCGATCGTTATGGGCAGCTACGGGATTGGCAGCGGCAGATTGTTAGCCTCGATCGTGGAAGAATATCATGATGAATATGGCTTGATCATGCCAGTTACAGTGGCACCTTTTGAAGTCTATCTGGTGGAGTTGGCGGGCAAGAAAGACCAGAGCGAAGAGGTCCATCAAGCAGCGGAAGCGCTCTATCAGGATTTGCAGCAGGCCGGAGTAGAAGTGCTTTATGATGATCGGGATGAAAGCCCTGGTGTGAAATTCAATGACGCGGACCTGATTGGAATCCCATTGAGATTGACTGTCGGAGCAAGGTCGCTTCAACAGGGTGGGGTTGAGGTGAAGTTGCGGCATGAAAAGGAAAAAGATCTCTATCCCCTGGATCAGGCTGTTGAACGTACCCAGTCAACCCTTCAGGCTCTTTATGACGAGATCCTGGGCTCATTGGAAACGCATGAATTGAAGAGTTGATAGTTTAGCGAACAGGGCAATCGAGCACAGGCACGCTGATTGAAAGCGGGTCTGTGCTTTATTTTTGCCCTAGCAGGTGATGGTTTTCCCCAACTCAACCAGGAAACCGGGATCTCTTTGGTCCTCGCAAGGAAAATATGCCCGGCTGTCGATCAAAGCTGTCTTGCTGACCAGATTCAATAACCGGCCCTCGGGGCGGAACCAGGTTCTTGGTAAAAATTACCAAATCATCTCCTGGTGCGTAAAAGTCCCGGATCATCGCTTCCCGCTGGTAATGGTGTCGACGGTAAAATTTTCTTGCTGATGCGAAAGCATCTGTGCTGGAAGTTTCAATCACCAGCCGCCGACCTTGCTGCCTGATTACCTGTTGTTCGACATATGCTAGCAGGTCCGATCCCGCACCTGTCCGCTGGTTGGCAGGATCCACCGCGATCCAATAGAGATCAAAAGTGGTTTCTGTCAGGGCGTGTTTTCCAAAGCAGGCAAATCCCAGGGTGTTTTGGGAAATAAAATCACGACAGGTGCAGAATTGATAGGCGCTCTGCGGATAGTTGTTTAAGTAGTCTCGCCACAATTCTCGGACACAATCATGATCTGTTACCGAAAAATTGCTCAAAGAAACCATGATATGATCAATGGCTGAGCTGTCGGCTTTTTCTGCGGATTGAACGGTATTCATCGCTGTGTCTCCTGGCGAGGGAAATCAACCACTTGAGGAAAGACCCGGATCACTTCCAGAACCTGCTTACAGTGAGGACAGGTGATGAGTTCTTTCCGCTGGTATCTGCGGTCAAGATCAATGATCTTTTTACAGGAAGGACAACTTGTTCTTGTTGCAGATCTCTGTTCCGACATAAGAACAGTATAGTTTTTTGGTATTCAATTGGTGTGTAAAATCAATATCAATGCCGTGTAAATTGACCTCTTAAAGTCCGATTTTGAGGCGATAATCGCTCACTTTAACGAATAACAAGGCAGCATATGACACCTGCTGCCTTGTTGTTTGGGTCCTGAACTGGAGGAGTTGCCTGTTTTAGAACCGACCTGTCGAGCTGGATGGTCCTTTTATCCTCCCATCTTGAAAAAGCTGGTGAGTTTCATCGCCAGGTTGAGGTCTCCTGCAAGCTGCAGCTTGCCTTCCATGAAGCCTTTCATTCCGTCCGCCCTGCCTAGCAATACGTCCCGGAAAGAGCCGCCGTCAGCGGTCAGGGTCATGACCGGGTCATCAGCCACTCCTTCTGCTACCTGGCATTTGTCTCCTTTGATGGTGATGATGTAATCACCGGCTTCCTCCCCGGTCAAGTGGTACTGGACCACGGCATCCAGCCCAGCAGCTTTTTCGGGCATAAACGCTTTTTCGTGGTTGAAGACCAATTCTTTTACAGTATAGTCAGCCATGTTCTCTCCGTCGTTTTCTGCAATCTATCAATTGATATTCTGGAAGACAGCCGCTGCACCCATGCCTCCCCCAA
>JARROG010000268.1:3018-3683 GCA_037384185.1 Anaerolineales bacterium
CATGGTCACCAGGCCCAGTTCTTTATCCCGTCTTTTCAGTTCGTACATCATCTGGACGGAGAGTTTTGCGCCGGTGCATCCCAGGGGATGGCCCAGGGCGATCGCTCCGCCATTGACGTTAGTGAGCTCCGGATCCAGATCAAGTTCGCGGATGACTGCCACCGCCTGAGAAGCGAAAGCTTCATTCAGTTCGATTAAATCAATATCTTTCAAAGTTAAACCGCTTCGCTGAAGAACCTTGGGGACAGCGTTGTCCGGTCCCATACCCATGATCTCAGGAGGTACCCCTCCCACAGCGTAGCTAACAAAGCGGGCCAATGGGGCCAATCCCAAGCTATCCGCCTTGGCTCTGGACATGATCAGTACACCCGCAGCCCCATCGGACATCTGGGATGAATTCCCTGCCGTGACACTCCCCTTGAGTTTGAACGCAGGTCTGAGTTTGCCAAGTGCCTCCAGGCTGGTATCTCCTCTGGGACCCTCGTCGCGCTTGAAATCGACCGTCCGGGTGCCGGTGGGTGAGATGATTTCGACCTGGATGGGCTCCTGGAGCGTTTATCCCAGGGCGGGTTTAGGCAGATTACTGACAGAAGGTGATCGATTGCCATTGACTGAGTATATTAGTCATCAATCGTGGCTGGCTGGGCGGTCATACTTTGAGCGGA
>JARROG010000269.1:0-2957 GCA_037384185.1 Anaerolineales bacterium
CGTCTTTAGCAGATGGAACATACTGTTTCCATTCGTCTTGAAATTTCGTTGCGTCTATAAGATCAGGCCCAGGTTGATTAAGCGACCATGCAGAGAGATACATCTCTTTTGTGCCACTCGTTCCAATCGTTATTTTTCCTCGCTTACCTACCATCACAGCCATAATATTCACTCCTTATTATCATTGGACCACTGACCAAGATCCAAAGTCAAATTCTCGAGTTACCAGATCATTATAGTGACATTCTATCCAGGATGGAATCTGTCAAGCTGAAATTAACGTAATACTTACGGATTCCTAAGCTCGGAATCATGGCTCGGATCCCCGGGAGTCAATTCAGCCGCAGTTTGCCGCAGCATGTGATAGTATGTCCTGAGAGTCAGAATGAATAGAAAACCTGCCACCCCGATCGTTCCTATCCAGATCCTCAACGTCAGGGTCTTCCTGATCCAGGCCCAGACAGGCTGGGTGCTGGTCGATACCGGCCTCCCCCTGCTCCAGAACCAAATCAAGCGCGCTCTGAAAACTCTGGGGCTCTCTCCGGCAGATATTCGGGCGATCCTGCTCACCCACGGCCATCTGGACCACATTGGGGGCCTGGCCTATCTGAAAGAGGTCAGCGGGGCGGAGATCATCTGCCACCAAAGTCTGGCTCCAGTCTTGAAGATGGGCCGCTGCGAGCAAGCCGTCCCGCGGGCACCACTCTGGAAACTTTTCAACGATCCCGTTCACAACCTGCTTGCTTCAGGTCTCAGGCCTGTTCATGCAGACCGCGTCTTTGCGGAAGAATTGGACCTGGCGATGATCGGCCTCTCCGGCTGCCTGCTGCACACACCTGGTCACAGTCCCTCTTCCAGCTCGATCTGCTTGGAAAGCGGTGATTTTTTGACAGGTGATCTGCTGCGGGAGACGGCTCCTGGACAGTACGACACCGGTCTTTTTTATGCGGACGAAGAGGAAATTTACACCAGCCTGAAAGCGATCGAGGCCCTGGAACCAGACCAGCTCTACCTATCCCACGGCGGCACGCTGAGCGGTGAGGGACTGGCTCAGTTTTTGGAGGAAAATCATCCTGGAAACTAAAGAGTCCCGCGGTGCGGGACTCTTCTCTTTCAGTGAATAAACGCGCACACCTTAGATATAGAGATCCCTGCGCTGGTAGATCAAATAGGCACCTGACAGACAGGCCACAATGATGCCTGCCGAAAGCCAGAGATAGACAGGCTCGATCCGCGATTCTCGCAGGATCATTACCGGATCGAAGTATTTAAAGGGAGAAAGATATTTCAGGAAATCCCACTCATCTCTCAAGCCAGCGATCACTGAGAAAAAGTAGGTTCCCAGCAGGATAGAAATAGCCACCGACCCAGCCCGCTTATGCTGTTTCATAGCGCAGCCGATGAAAATCCCGATAGACAGGAATATCACCTGTAAGAGCACCAGGGCTGCCATGCCCTGGAACAGGAAGGTATAGAATTCAGGCCCCGGATCATAGCCGGAAGCGCTGACGGCATTCAGGCCCCAGGTCGCCAGTGCCAAAAGAATGCAGTTGGTCAGGGCAGCGGCTGCTTTTGCTGTGATCAATGTGCTGCGTTTGACCGGCAGCGTAAGGGCAAACTCAACTGTTTTGTCACGCTCTTCTTTGGAAATGATTTCGCTGCCCCACATCACCGCGGCAATTGCCAGGATCAAAGCGACAAAGGCATACATCACGCCAAAGAATCCCTCCACAGTCGTGAGATTGAAAGCGTTCATGTAGAAGGTATCCAGCATGGCCTTGGGCATTGAGTCCAGCACATCCAAAATCTCAGGGTTCTGGGCATATGCTGTGAATTTCTGAAAGCCGACCACCACAAAAAAAGCGACCACACCGGTGTAGATCAGCAGAGATTTAAAATTAGCTTTCAGTTCTCTGAGGTAAATTCTCATGTTTTCACGACTCCTTCGCCTTCCTAAACGGCAGCTGTGATGTTCCGCTTCTGATACAGCAGGTAGCTAGCCGGGACAGCGACCAGTATGACTCCAAGACTGATCACCACCAGGGACCAGTTGTAGGCCTGGTGATTGATGATGTAATTGGGATCGAAATGCCGGAAGGGAGAGATGATCTCCAGGCTATCCTCTCCGATCATCTTGCCGAAGGCATTCAGGATGTACATGCCAAATGACAGCGCCATTGAAAGGGAAATCACACTGCGCACCCGCTTCATCAGCAGGGAGATCAGCAATCCCACGGACAGGAAAAAGAGCTGGAAGACGATAATTGTGCTCAACACCATCACCAGGGCAGCGGCATCATAGGTTCGCCCCTGCCGCAGGAGATTGATTGTAAAAAAGGAACTGGCCCAGACCGCCAGATTGGTGATGGTCAGAGCGGCCAGGGCTGCCAGGATTTTTGCAGTGAGAATTTTCACCCGGCTTAAAGGTTTTGGCAGCAGAAAATCCGCCGTCAGCTCCCGCTCTTCGATCGAGACCAGGGAAAATCCGTAGTTGCTGGCTTGAATGGCCAAACAAATCTGGCAGAACAGAAACACCACCCCGAACCAGCCCAGGAGAGTGCCAAAGTTCATGTCATTCATCCCAAAGGCGATCAGCAGTTCATTGGGAAAGGCGTCCAGCATGGTCTGCATCTGAGCGGTTTCCAGCGAGATGGCATTGAATGCGGAGAAATAAACCAGGATGATCAGGAAATTAGCCGCTGACCAGATGCCCACTGACTTGAGATAGGATTTGAATTCGTGCAGGAAGATATTCATATCGTTTCCTTACTCGTAGTAGTGGATGAAGATCTCTTCCAGGGTTGGCTCTTCAATGACCACATCGCTTACTCGCATTCCGCCAATCAACTGGGTAACCTTGTTGATGTCGCCTTTATAGAAGAAGCTCACCACCCCATTCTCCCGCTGGAGTTTGGTAACGCCCTCAAATTCAAATGCTCCCTCATCCAGGTTATCGG
>JARROG010000270.1:0-2943 GCA_037384185.1 Anaerolineales bacterium
AAAACGACTGGTTTGAAGCGAATGAATCGAAAGGGACCGGATCTTATGAGAGCCGGTCCCTGTTTTTCTCACTGAGATAGAGAAGAATCAAATTCTGATAGTTTGGACCTCACCTGGATGATTTAAGGTGTGAAATACCATTCCCTGGTTTGGCAAGCTCCATTGAGATGATCCTCGCTGCAGACGGTTACCGAGGCGTAGACCAGATGGCCGGTGGGATTGTTGCTGAGGTCCTTGCTGACGGTAAAGCCAGTTACTCCTGGTGCCAGGGTCTCTTTGTTTTGGTCTACGGAACAACCGGTTTTTCTGGTGAAGTAATTGGTTGTCAGAGTACCCGATTTTGCTGAGGTATCCGTATCCTGAACAAACGTGGATACAGACTCCAGATTATAGCGGCCGGTATTGACGATCTCGAACTCTATCTGCCAGGAGCCGCCGCAGCTTTCCACTTCGCGATAGCCAACTGAATAAAGAACTTCAGGCGAGGAAGTTGGCCCCGGCGTGAAAACTGGTACCAAGTTGGCATTTCCAGATGTGGCAGCGTGCTTACCCCAAATCCAGCAAAATGCTCCATCCTGGTCGGGATTTTCAATGTACCAGAATGAACCCGAGGGGTCTTTGCCTGCGACGGCTGCTTCTTCCCCAACCATCAAAGCGCCGATAATGTGGTAGTCAACCCCCGGTCCGGAACGGCAATTGGTGTCCACTGCGACCTGAACGGAGGGACCGTTGAGGGCGAAATCCGGCAGGGGGGTGACCTCCGCTGTCGCAGCAATTGTTTCCGAGAGGGTTGATTCTGGTGTTGGCGAGTCAGGTACAGTAGTGCTGGTAGCAGTCGGTTCAAGAGTAGCAGTCGGTTCCACCGTAGCAGTTGCTTGGGCAGCTTCCGCGCCTTTAGTACGCTGGAGATCAAGCGCCTGGGCGGTGACTGTACTGGCGACGGCTGTGTTCAGGGCAGACTCATAAGCCTGATCGTCGAAATTGGATCCAGCACAAGCCGCTGAGAGAGCTACCAGTGCAGCACTCAATCCGAACTGAATGATGATGCCAAAGCGCTTTTTCATGATTACCACTCCTTCCCAATCGGGGATGACCCTTATTTCATGATCGGGTACTCAGATTCCTGAAGTCAATCATCATATCAGATTTTTAGCCCACTGGAAAGGCGAGGGCAACGGTCCTTCGTCAGGCTGTTGGAAAGCTGATCGTAAAGGCAGTACCCCGTCCAATTTCGCTGTTGGCAGTGATCTCCCCTCCCTGAGCCTCAACCAGTTTCCGGGTGATGGCAAGACCCAAACCGGACGACTCGGGTCCCCGGGTTCGTGATTTATCGGTCCGATAATGGCGGTCAAAGATATGCGGCAGGTCCTCAGCAGATATGCCAGGTCCGTTATCCCGAATCTTGATATTCACTTTCCCGGGTTCATTCCATGTTTTCAACCAAATGCGGTCTCCTTCAGATAGGAGATTGACCGCGTTGCTGACCAAATTTCCTAAAATTTGGGTTAAACGATCAGGATCAAGTGTTATCCAGGGCAGGGGACTCTCGTTCTCGAGGGAAATGGAAATGTTCTTTTCCTGGGCTAACGGCAGGAACGCCGCCAGAGTTTGATTGAGGATGGTTTCTGGATCTATTTTCTGAATCTGGAAACTGAGTTCATTGGAATCCAGCAGGGATAATGTCCGCAGGTCGTCGATCAGATAATTGAGATGCTGCGCCTGCTGATGCATGACCTGGTAGATTTCAGATGTGCCATCCAGCTTTCCTTCACTCATGGCTTCGGTGTAGCCGTGTAAGATGCTGAGCGGTGTGCGCAGGTCGTGGGCAATATCAGCAGTCATCTGTTTACGGCTCAGGTCAGCGTTTTTAAGGTCGCTGCTCATACTGTTGAAAGAAGTAGCCAATCTGCCCAGTTCATCACTGGATTTGATATCTACCTGATAGCCAAGTTCTCCGTTCGCCACCCGTTCTGTGGCATCGGCCAGTTTGCGGATCGGCTTTGTGAAGGACATGATCAGAAACCCGCCCAGGACCAGGGCGATCAACAGCGTTACCAGGGCGCTGACCAGTAAACCCCGCTTTACTGTTTCCAGAAAAGTTTGCTGAATATTGGTGCGATTAGGTGGAGTAGGGACTGCTGCCAGGTATCCGATCACATCCCCCTCAAGCTCCAGCTTCAAACTCTTGTTGATTATATTTTCTGGCAGCTGGACCCCTTCCTGATAGCCTGAATGGTTAGTGAAGCCACTCAGGACGACTCCATTTTGATCAGCCAGCACAAACAGCGGCAACGAGTTCTCTCCCAATCGATTTGGGCTCCGTCCTTGGAACCCCGCACCCTGGTTTCCTTTTCCCTGGCCGCCAATGGGGGAGGAGAAATAGAATGCTTGGAAGACTTCATCCACGTTTTCCCAGGAGCCCTGTTCCTGGAAATGAACGATCAACTGGTCGGCCAACTGTGATTGGTTTTGTTCCTGGATGTAGGCATCAAAAGCGTTTCTGGTCTGGAATTGGAGATAGAAGGTTGTAAACAGCGCACCTACCACGCTAACCACCAGCAGTACCAGGAAAATCTTGATGCTGATTGAACGCATACTCTTATTTCCTTTCCCGGGTGAAGCGGTAGCCCGTGCCGTAGACCGTCTGGATGTAAATCGGCTGTGATGGATCCGGTTCGATCTTTTCGCGCAAATTGTGAATGTGGACATCAACAGTGCGCTCATAGCCTTCCAGTAAAGTGGATTCACCTAGAGCTTCCAGCAGTTCTGACCGATTGTAGGTCCTTCCGGGAGCAGCCATCAGCGCAGCCAACAGGTCGAATTCTGAGGGTGTCAGTTCGACAGTTCGATCTCCGACCTCCACCAGGTGGCTAGTTTTATCGAGCATGACATCAGCTGCCCTGAGGATATCTACCTTTTGGGGACCTTTATTGGCCCGCCTGA
>JARROG010000271.1:0-3653 GCA_037384185.1 Anaerolineales bacterium
CTCAGCACGAAAACCAGCAGTACCAGGGCGGTCCCATACTGGATCTTGATCGGCATGCCGGGCACCTGGGTGGAGATCACGAACAAATGATAGGGAAGGGCCATGGTGGCGTCCAGCGGTGAGTTAGGAAGCTGGGGCAGGAAGAACGCTGCCACCGTGAACAAGATTGGAGCAGTTTCTCCGGCTGCCCTTTCTAAGCCGAGGATTACGCCAGTGAGGATTCCCGGCAGCGCCTGGGGCAGAACTATTTTTCTGATGGTTTGCCACTTGGTGGCACCCACAGAAATGCTTACCACCCGGAATTCCTGGGGTACTGCCCGCAAAGCTTCCTCAGCCGTGCTGATGATCACCGGGAGAGTCATGATAGCCAATGTCAACGATCCCGCCAGGATGCTGGTCCCGAATCCCAGAAAGAGGACGAATAAGCCTAAACCAAATAAACCATAAACAACTGAGGGGATGCCGGCCAGGTTGATGATCGCGATGCGGATCAGCTGGGTGGCCCGATTGTCAGGTGCGTACTCGGAGAGATAGACAGCTGCCCCGATTCCTAGGGGAACAGCGAACAAAGCCGTTCCCAGGGTGAGATAGAAGGTTCCCACGATGGCCGGCAGGATCCCGCCTGCCCTCATGCCTTCTCTTGGAAAGCCGCTGATGAATTCCCAGTCAATGGCTGGTAGACCCAGAACCAGAATATAGATCACCACTCCGACGATAGGTATAACCGTTATCAAGGCCATCCCGGAAAGGAGGCTGAAACCCAGACGCTGCTGCTGTTTTCGAGCGGATCGTTTCATGGTCAGGATAGGATGCGGTCCTGCCGTCTCTTCTGCCGGAAGACCACCGCTGAGGCAGTGACGTTCACAACCAGGGAGATCAGAAAAAGCAGGATGCCGATCATAAATAACACGTGATAATGAGTGCTGCCGTTGGCAACTTCGCCCATTTCAGCAGCGATGGTGGCGGTCATCGTGCGTACTGGTGAGAGCAGATCGCGCAAGCCGCGGGGGATGATCGGCGCATTACCAGTGACCATCATTACCGTCATGGTCTCACCGATCGCCCGGCCGATCCCCAGCATGACAGCGGTCAGCACACCAGACCGGGCAGCGGGCAGGGTCACACGCCAGATGGTCTGCCACTCAGTGGCTCCCATTGCCAGGCTGGCGTCCCGGTAGGAACGGGGGACTGCATCCAGGGCATCCTCGGCCACAGAAACCACGGTAGGAATAGCGATCCCTCCCAGCAGGATGGCGCCGGTCAGGGCTGAAAGCCCTGTGGGCAGGTTGAAGAGTACTCTCAAATAGGGGGAGAAGACCAAGATGCCCAGAAAGCCCAGCACTACAGAGGGCAGTCCTCCCAGGACCTCGACCAATGGTTTAAGGATTTCCCGCAGCCAGCGGGGGGCGATTTCTGACAGGAACACCGCGGTGCCGATTCCAAATGGCACTGCGATCAAGGTGGCTCCAATGGTGATCAGCAGGGACCCGCCGATCAGGGGCAAAACCCCAAAATAATCTTCGATCGGATACCAGCGGTCGGAAAAGAGTGCTCCCAGCTGGACTTCCCCCAGGGCAGGAGCGCTTTCCAGCAGCAAGAAAAGGAAGATCATTCCTACAAAAAGGATCGCGGAATACCCGGCAATCTTGATCAGCAGGTTGATGAAGAACTCATTTACTGCCTGTTGGTTTGTTTTTGATCGGGACAAATCTACCTGCCTATCTTAGGATGGGCACAAAACCCAGTTCTGTGACAATCTCTTGAGCTTCTGGTGTGAGAATCCACTCCAGATAATCGGCAACCATGCCCTCTGGTGTGCCGTTGGTGTACATGTACAGGTCCCGGGCCACTGGATACTGGCCGCTGTTGACGGATTCAGCAGAGGGTAAAATGTAGGGCTCTCCAGGAGACCTGGCGATCGCGATCACTTTCATATCATCCGTCACATAGCCCAATCCGTCATAACCGATGGCGTTGGGATTCTGCCTGATCTCGGCTCCAATGCCTTCCGAGGAGGGCAGCAGCAGGGTGTCTCGTGAGAACAGGGTGTGGTTCTCCTTGTCTCCTAAGCGGACAACCTCCTCGAGAAAATAGACATGCGTTCCCGAGTTGGTCTCGCGGGAAAGTTTGACAATTGGCCGATCCTCGCCGCCGACTTCCTGCCAGTTGGTGAGCTTCCCGCTGTAAATATCAGAGATTTGCTGCAGGGTGAGTTGATCGACCGGATTTTCCGGGTTGATGATCACTGCGATCGCGTCCCGGGCGATGACGAATTCTACCGGTTCGGTCCCGTTATCGAGTGCATCCTGGCGCTCTTCTTCTTTGATCTGGCGGGAAGCGTTGGCGATATCGACTGTTCCGTTGATCAGGGAGGCAATCCCGGTTCCGGAGCCGCCTCCAGTCACGGCGAGACGTACTTCAGGGTGGATGGTTTGATAGCTCTCGGCCCAGGCTAGGGCGAGATTGACAATGGTATCAGAACCCTTGTTCTCTATCGTTCCACCCGGTGGAAGTGAGTCTCCAGCTTGTGAGTCTGTGCCTGAACAGGCTGCCAGGAATAACAGCAGGAGGAATGCCTGGAGTGAGAGAATCCGGTGCTTACGCATCACTCAGATTATATGGTGAATGGAGGGGATGGACAAGGACTGCTTAGCATGAAGTTTTACAGGGAACAGCTTGGAATCAAATGGTATATAATTCCCGGTATGACGGATCAGGAATACACTTTCAAAATCAGGGATTTGAATTTTTATTATGGATCCCAGCGAGCACTGAGCCAGATTGAGATGGATATCCTCCCTCGGCGGGTGACGGCTTTGATCGGCCCTTCCGGATGCGGCAAATCCACCTTTTTGCGCTGCTTGAACCGCATGAATGACACCATCCCCGAGACCCGGGTGGAGGGGGAAGTCAACCTGGAGGGAATGGATGTTTAGCATGGTCTTCCAGAAGCCCAATCCATTTCCTAAGTCAGTCTTTGACAATGTGGCATACGGTCCGCGGGTTCTTGATCTAGTAGATGGGAAATATGAACTGGCAGATCTGGTGGAGAAAAGCCTGCGCAGGGCTGCTTTATGGGACAGCATCAGTGGAAATTTGAATGAGAATGCCCTGAGCCTGTCTCTCGGTCAGCAGCAGCGCTTATGCATCGCCCGGGTCCTGGCAGTGGAACCAGATGTGATCTTGATGGATGAGCCTTGTTCAGCATTGGATCCCATCGATACCCTGAAGATCGAAGAGCTGATTCGGGAGCTGCGGGAGCGCTATACGATCGTGATCGTCACCCACAATATGCAGCAAGCTGCCCGGGTCTCCGATTACACAGGATTGTTCTGGCTGGGCGAGTTGATCGAATTCAACCCAACTGATATTCTGTTCACCAACCCTGATCATGAGCTGACCGAATCTTATATAACCGGCAGGATGGGATAGGTACCAGAATCTCCTGATTGTTCATCCAGGTTGTCAAACTCTGAATTAATCCCAATTAATTATTTTTGACTTGCTTCAAGCCCTTCTCAGGACTCTGTAACAACGTTGAGTTTCTGATATTAATTTCCAATACCGTACTATAAGGTTTTAGAATTAATATCAGACTGGGATAGATGAACCCTCAGATACCTGTCTCAAGGGTGGGGGACAAAACTGTCGGC
>JARROG010000272.1:0-2934 GCA_037384185.1 Anaerolineales bacterium
CGCAAATGGCGCACAGTGGTCTGGCGCGGACGATCCGCCCGGCTTTCACTCTGCTGGACGGGGATACCTGTTTCGCGCTCTCATCTGGAGAAGTGGAGATGGACCTCAATATCGTGGGTGCCTATGCGGCTCAGGCTTATCAGGAAGCCATCCTCAATGCAGTCCGGAAAGCTGAGAAAGCCGGCGGTATACCGGCTATGAAATAATATAAAGAAAAGGGACAGAGTCTCTTTAAAGGACTTCGTCCCCTGATTGTTCAGCGCCTGCGCTGCTCTTTCCAAACATCCCCCTCATTGTGGTAGCCGGCTTTTTCCCAGAATCCCATCTGATCCTCTGTCAGGAATTCCAGACCTGTCAGCCATTTGGCACCCTTCCAGAAGTAGGCGGTTTTCAGATTGGGGCGTTCAGGGAAATGGCCAATCATCCCCCGCACAGGGTAGCCGTGCTCTGGGGCGAGCGGCTCATCATTAAAATGAGTTGCCAGCAAGAAGTTATCCTGCAGGACCATCTCAAGGGGCAGGTTGGTGGTATAGCCCCCCTGGGCGTGCTGCAGGACAAAGGCTGCCGTTGGTTTGATTTTTAACAGGCCCTGATCCACCAGGCTTGCCAGCGCTATTCCCTTCCATTTGGTGTCGAATTTGCTCCACTTGGTGACGCAGTGGATATCCAGCTGCACCTCGGATTGGGGCAGCTGGTTGAAATCTTCCCAGGTCCAGGTGACCTCGTCCTCCACCTCTCCCCAGATCCTGAAGCGCCAGGTTGCAGGGTCGAACTGTGGGACGCTGCCATAGTGGAGAACCGGGAATTTGATGGTTAAACTCTGTCCGGGGGGCAGGCGCCCTTCTCTGGCCATCTTCTCTTCTAATTCTCTGCGGTCGATTGGTTCTTTCATTGCGTCCTTTGCCTAAAATTCCAGTGTGGTATCTGGTTCCATGATCCGGACTTGTGTTGTAGTCTCCGCTTCCACACGCTCTTTCCAGGCATTTGGATCCTGGGCGATCAGCGGCCAGGTGTTGTAGTGGGCGGGGATGACAATTTTGGGTTGGATCATTTTCACCGCCCGGAGCGCGTCATCCGGACCCATCGTGTAGTTGTCGCCAATGGGTAATGCTGCCAGGTCGATTCCTTCCTCGCCGATCAGGGCCATGCCGGCGAACAGGCCGGTATCGCCAGCGATGTAGATCTTCTCGCCATCCGGCGTGGTAAGCAGCAATCCCGCAGGCATGCCCCCATAAGATCCATCTGGCAGGGAGGAGCCATGGACCGCCAGCGTCAGCTTCAAATATCCGAAGGGATGGTGGTAACCGCCGCCGATATGCTGGGCGTGCACATCCCCTCCTGCCTCTTTGGCGAACCAGCGGGCTACCTCGGCATTCGCGATGACTTTTGATCCTGTGCGCTTGATAATCTTGAGGGCATCTCCCACGTGATCGCCGTGGCCGTGGGTGATCAAGAGATAATCCGGATCGACCTCATCTGGACTGACCTTTGTTTGGGGATTATCGGAAAGGAATGGATCGATCAACAGCTGATAGCTGCCGATTTTGATACCAAATGTCCCGTGACCGTAAAAGGTGATCTGGTAGCTCATACAACCTCCTTGGTGTGCTGCTCGTTCCAGTTCCCTATTATTATATGCCAGCCTGAGGTCTGGTGAATGGATCGAATAGATATTCCAGTCTGTGTTGCGGTAACCCTCCGGGGTTAAGGTAAAATCAAGTGAAACCAATAACTGCCTGGCGATTTGCCCGCAGCAGCCCTTAATTGTGAGGTCCACGATGTCAGCTGATAAATTTTATTTGGGACGGATATTCGATTCAAAGAAGGGAGAGATCACAGAGCAGGATCTGTTCTATGATCCCGATGATCTTACCACCCATGCGGTTTGTGTGGGTATGACCGGATCAGGCAAAACCGGTCTGTGCATCGATCTCCTGGAAGAGGCAGCCCTGCAGGGAATCCCGGCCTTGATGATTGATCCCAAAGGTGATATCACCAACGCGCTGCTCCATTTCCCGGAACTGAAGCCTGCTGATTTTGAACCCTGGGTGAACCCTGACCAGGCCCGCCGGGAGGATAAGACCATCGAGCAGGCTGCAGCGGATGCAGCTGCGTTGTGGAAGAACGGGCTGGCTGATTGGGGAATTGGACCGGAGCGCATTCAGGCGTTGAAGGACGCCGCCCATTTTGCGATCTTTACACCCGGATCAGAAGCAGGGATCCCGGTCAACATCCTGGCTTCATTGAAAGCGCCGGAAATATCCTGGGATGAGAACCGTGAGCTCCTGGTTGAGAAGATCTCAGGGATTGTATTGGGTTTGTTGGGGTTGGTTGGCCTGGATGATATCGATCCAGTGCGCTCCAAGGAACATATCCTGCTCAGCAATATTTTTCAGGAGGCTTGGAGTCAAGGGAAAGATTTGAACCTGACTGAGTTGATCCTGCAGATCCAGACTCCTCCCTTCGAAAAGCTGGGCGTGCTGGAATTGGATGCCTTCTTCCCGGAAAAGGATCGTCAGCAGCTCTCCATCATGCTGAACAGCATCATGGCTGCTCCCACATTCCAGAGCTGGCTTGAGGGTGAACCGCTCGATATCGAAAATTTGCTGTTCGGTCCGGATGGGCGGCCGCGCCACAGCGTCTTTTATATTGCCCACCTATCCGATCAGGAACGAATGTTCTTTGTCACCCTGCTCTATGCTGCAGTAGAAACCTGGATGCGTAAGCAAAAAGGCTCGACGACTTTGCGAGCACTGATGTATTTTGATGAAATCTTTGGCTATCTGCCCCCTGTGAAAAATCCCCCGTCCAAGACCCCTATGCTTCGAATGCTGAAACAGGCTCGAGCCTTTGGGGTGGGGCAGGTGCTGGTGACCCAGAACCCGGTGGATGTGGATTATAAAGCGCTTTCCAATGCCGGGACCTGGTTTATCG
>JARROG010000273.1:0-2933 GCA_037384185.1 Anaerolineales bacterium
GCAGTTCGGAGGAGGATCATTCTACGGAAACCAGTTCCGTATATGTCCCGTCAGCATCTGGGCCTGACGTGACATGCTTCACCATCCCTACGTCCTTGACATACAAGGTGGTGTATTCGATAGGGATATTCCCCATTGTAAAGTCCATATCACCCTCCATATCCAGGTTCATCGACCCGCTGGTATCCACCCGATAGGCTTCAGGGTAGGTGCCGGCAGTGACGCTGACCGGCTCGATAGCGGAGATCGTGTTGGTCAGCGTTACATCGCTTCCGGAATTGATTTCTAATCCTTCTACCGAGAATGAGACATTGACCTGGTAGCTGGTATCCCAGGAAGCTCCCACTTCCCACTGGTCAGCTGGAAGTAAGGAGATCCCAGAATAATCCAGGGTCTCCACTTTCACATCGATGTTGGCGGCGAAGTTCATGGTAGCGAAGTCGCTGGCAAGCAATCCCTCCCCGGAACAGAACCAGGTGCTGGTGGCCTGGAAGATCTCATCGGTCTCCGCGTCCCGCAGCGACATCTGAGCGTCAAACGTGTCGGCGCTGATATTGCTGTACTGGAGAGTGAACGAGCCCTGAGGGTCCTCACCCGGTTGTACGATCTGGTAGGTCCAGACCGTGTCGCTCCGCAGGGGGTAAAAGGGATTGTCGCAGGCTCCGGACGCTTCTGAAACCACCCCGGCTGATTTGGGTTCCTCCGTGGGCACCGGCGTGTCCGCCGGGGCCTCAGCAGCCGGAGCTCCGCCCTCTGCGGGAGCGGAAACTGTCTCGGCCGGCCCGCAGGCTGCCAGAGCGCTGATCAATAAAATGGTCAGTGATATTAGTATTAGTTTGGTAGTTTTCATATTCCTCCCATGGTGGAATGGATCATGAATGGCTGAATTCGGGGGTCCTTTCAACCCTTAGTCAATAATTATAACTTATTACCCTTTCCGAGCATTTCCAATGTCTTTTTGATAGAATAAAGCCATCCAGAATTTCATCCAAGGAGATCCCATGGCAGATCAAAGTCTCGCCGAGCAGATTAAAAGCGATATCCAGCGCATGCAGTCCTCCCTGAGTGATCTGCAGTCATCCGCCCGCCTGGCAGATATCCGCGATCGGGTGGAAGATCTGAGTGTGACCGTCCGGGGGCTGGATCAAAGGGTTGCTTCGCTGCGGGAGCGCGGTTATGCCTTCGAAAAGGACCTGGAATCCCAGGCGGTTGATTTCGCGCGGGATTGGGCCCGGGTAGAACCGGGTATTAAGAGCAAGATCAACAGCGAAGCGCAGAAACTGGAAAGTGCCCTGCGGCCCTTAGAGAGTCAACTGACCCAGCTGGTGGGTGACCGATCTCCTGCCAACGTCCTTCAACCCCGGGTGTCCAGACTGAAAGCCCAGGTCGAGAACCTGGAAAGCCGGGTCGAGGGAGCTCAAGGCAGCATTCGGGGGGAGTATGATCAGTTTCAGAGCAGCGTCAGTCAGCTCGAATCCCACCTCAGCAAATTGGAATGGACCCTGACTGAGATCAGCGAGGCGGATTTTGAGCTGCTGGCTACCGAGTCTCCTATCATGGCAGTCAAGGCGGTCTGGGCCAAGGGGGGTAAGCAGACCAAAGAGGATCCCGAGGGTGTGCTCTTCCTGACCGATCAGCGGATCCTCTTTGAGCAGAAGGAAAAAGTCGCTACAAAGAAGGTGCTTTTCATCGCCACCGAGAAGGAGCTGGTCCAGGAGCTGAAGTGGCAGATCCCGGTGGTCTTGGTGGAGGACACCAAGGCCAGTAAAGTGGGTTTCTTGAATAAGGATAATTATCTGGAGCTGCGGCTGGCAGCCGGGGCTCCCTTTGATGTGATCCACCTCCATATCTGGCAGCGGGGAGATGATTGGGTCTCCCTGATCCAGCGCGCCCGGGCAGGTGATTTTGACGCCAGCCGGGCGATCCCCATCGATGAAGAGGTCCTGGAAAAAGTCCGCAGCGCGCCGACCAAATGCCCGTCCTGCGGTGGGGCGCTCAAACAGGTCATCCTGCGGGGCATGGACAGCATAACCTGCGAGTACTGCGGGGATGTGATCCGCTGGTAGACCCCGGAAGAATGTTCCAGAAGAATTTCGGGTAGAGCTTGCCTGTCAAGGATGAGCGGGGAATCCATGTTCAACCGAATTAAGCAGATCTATCATGAATTTCCGTATCGGTTCTGGCTGGTTGTCCTGGTATCCTTCATTGATAACCTGGGGGGAAACACCCTGTGGCCGTTCTTCACTCTCTACATCACCCAGCGCTTCGAAGTGGGCTTGACCCAGGCCGGCATGGTGCTGGGGGCATTCTCGGCCTTCGGGCTGATCGGGAATATGATCGGCGGCGGTTTGACCGATAAATTTGGCCGCAAGGTGATCATCCTGGTCGGGCTGGTTTTCAGCGCCCTGAGCACCCTTTCCCTGGGGCTGGTGAACGAATTTTCCATTCTGCTGCCCCTGGCAGTGGTGATCGGACTGCTGTCCAGGATGGCTGGCCCGGCACACCAGGCCATGGTGGTGGATATCCTGCCAGACGAGAAACGCCAGGAAGGGTTCGGGATATTGCGGGTTTCGGCCAATCTGACCTGGGTCATCGGACCGATCATCGGCGGCTTCATCGCCGGCAGGAGCTATTTCGCGCTTTTTGTGATCGATTCTGTGGTCAGCTGTCTGGTGGCTGTCCTGGTGCTGGTCCTGATCCCGGAAACCAAGCCCGATACCGGCCAGGAACCGGAAAGCATGGCCCGAACTTTTGCTGGCTACGGAGAAGTCGGCCGGGATCTGCCTTTCATCGCCTTCCTGGTGGTCTCGATGCTGATGCTGCTGGTTTATTTGCAGATGTACAGCGCCCTGTCTGTCTTTCTGCGGGATACCCACGGTGTGCCTACTCAGGTATTCGGGCTGCTGATGACCGCCAGTCCGATCACTGTGATC
>JARROG010000274.1:0-2918 GCA_037384185.1 Anaerolineales bacterium
TCTTCTTGTTCGCAGAATTGAGCATGGGAATGGTCATCGGCGTTTTCATGCATTCCCAATCAGCTGCCCTGGCTCTCTCCTTCCTGGTTGTGATGTTTCCAGGTTTTTTCCTGACCGGAATCTTTTTTCCCATCGCTTCTCTGCCGGAGATGGCCCGTCTGGAATCCCTTTTTCTTCCCGGGACGCACTATGCCATTATCACTCGCGGAGTCTTCCTGACGGGGATCGGTCTGGACATACTCTGGCCTTATGCAATTATGTTGATTTTCCTGGGTCTGGCCTTCACTGGGACGGCTGCCCTATTTTTCAAAAAGAGACTTGCCTGAGATAAACTGAAGATGATCAGAAGAATTTTAGCTTTGGTAAAAAAGGAATTCCTCCACCTCAAGAATGACTGGTGGCTGCCGGCCTTCATGCTCTTTGGGGGCGCGTTGGAACTGCTGGCTGTTGGCTGGGCAACCTCGCGGCCGATCAGCAACCTGCCGATGATGGTCTGGGATATGGATAAGACCAGAGCATCCAGAAATTTGATCATCTCATTGGAAAATACGGACGTCTTTGAAACGCCCCTGCCTGCCTACTCTCTGAGTGAGATTGAAGATCAGCTGGACCGCGGGAATATCAACGCTGCGGTGATCATCCCCCAGGGCTTCTCTGGACAGCTTTACTCCCCGACCGGCTCTCCAGTTCTTCAGGTGATATTGAACGGAGCAGAAAGCATACCAGCAAAAGAGGCTCAGCGGGCTGTCGAAGGAGTTGTGCGCGGCCTGGGCGAGAGAGTCGCCCTGCAGCAAGTATCTGTTAACTCTGAGCAAATGAAGGGTTTCGATTTCAGCCTGCGGGTGTGGTTTAACGAAGCGCTTAACGATGCATTCTTTACCACTCCAGCCGAGCTTGGATTGATGTTGGAATTCACTATTCTGTTATTTGCAGCCCTGACTTTTTCCCGGGAAAGAGAATTCGGCACCCTCGAGCAGCTGTTGGTAATGCCGTTTTCATCGGCCGAAATCATCATCGGAAAATCCCTCCCGGTGATCATTGTCGGATTAAGTGATTTTTCCCTGATGTTGGGAGTGGTCCACTTTGGGTTTCATGTCCCCTTGCAGGGTTCTGTAGCCCTGCTTTACCTTCTGGCGTTCATTTATACCATGGTCGAACTAGCAAAAGGCATGGCCATCTCGATCTTTTCAAAGAGCCAGCATCAAGCCTTTCTGCTGGTGTTTACAATCGGGATGATCGACTTCATGTTTACCGGATACGCTGCCCCCGTAGAGTCCATGCCCAGGGTCATGCAGTATGTGGCCAAATTGATTCCAGCCCACCACTGGCTGAATATTCTGAGGGGCTTATTGTTGAAGGGAACCGGCGTGATGGACATGCTTCCTGATATTCTCTGGCTTCTGCTGCTGGGAAGTGTGATCGGCATTTTTTCTCTGCAGTATATTCGTAAGAATCTGGACTGAACGATCATGAATGAAGAAACCACGATCATAACAAAAAACCTGGTAAAAAAATTCGGCGATTTCACCGCAGTTAACGGTGTCAGTTTTACCGTGAAGCGGGGAGAGATCTTTGGGTTTTTAGGCCCGAATGGATCAGGAAAGACCACTACTATTCGTATGATGCTCGGCTTACTTCCGCCGAATCAAGGGTCAATTGTAGTACTTGGAGCCGCGGTCCCGTCACACATCCAGCAAGTGCTGCCGCGGATCGGTTATATGTCTCAGCAGTTCTCCCTCTATAATGACCTCACTGTTCGCCAAAACCTCGAGTTCTATGGTCAGGCATACGGCGTCGCTGTCAACGACATGGAATCAAAGATAAAGCAAGCGGTAGCGCTTTCCGGTCTGGAGGGTTATGAGGACAGCACAACCAGTGATTTATCAGGCGGCTGGCGCCAGCGCCTAGCTCTCAGTGCCGCCATCCTACACAATCCGGAAGTTATTTTCTTGGACGAGCCCACTGCGGGTGTAGACCCGGTCTCCCGCCGGGCATTCTGGGACCTGCTCTACCAACTGATTGGTGAGGGAATCACCGTTTTCATAACCACACATTATATGGATGAAGCGGAACACTGTCATCGCCTGGCCTTCATACAGCATGGGAGCATCATCGCTCAGGGAACACCACAATCGATTAAACAAAAAGCGATGCCAGGATCGGTATTAGAAATTGAATCATCCAACCCGGAGAAACTGCTCGAGGCCATTTATAAAAATATGGATTCCGGCGAAATGCCAAATTTGGATGCTGAGCTCTATGGATCCCTGATCCATGTCATCACAACCCACCCGGAAAAACAGGGTCGGATTTTACGCTCCACAGCCCGGAGTGCCGGTATCAAGATCCAGAACCTGGTCGAAATTGAACCAACCCTGGAAGATGTATTTATCGCATGCATGCAAAGCCGAAAAACTGGAGGACAAAATGAAGACTAAATTCACCCTGACAATCCTGGTTCTGATCCTGACCGCCGGTCTGCTGAGCGGATGCGGTTCGGTCACCACCGGTGCTGGCAACGGCCCTGGCGAGCCCCTTAAAGCATCCGGCGTTATAGAGGCTGAAGAGGTTAAGATCGCCTCCGAACTTCCTGGCCGGATCGCGAATATTCAAGTCGCCGAAGGAGATAGAGTCAAAGCCGGTGACCTGCTGGTGACTCTGGAAGATGACTTACTTCTCAATCAGCAGACCCAGGCTCAGGCAGCCTCAGACGCCGCCCAGGCACAGCTGGCAAGCGCCCAAACCGCAGAGGATGCCGCTGCAGCTTCCCTGCAGGCAGCGGAGGCAAATCTGGAAGTCGCCAAAGATCAATATCAGCTGGTGCTTTCGCAGGTCCAGGAGCAGGAAGGAGAAGACCGTGTGGTGGACTGGAACGAGTCAACCCCGGCGCAGTTCGATCTTCCAGCCTGGTATTTCCA
>JARROG010000275.1:0-2916 GCA_037384185.1 Anaerolineales bacterium
GTGGGTTCATTAATAATTCGTTCCACCTTCAGGCCCGCTATCTTGCCCGCATCTTTCGTGGCCTGTCGTTGACTATCATTAAAATAGGCGGGCACGGTAATAACGGCTTCATCAACCTTCTCGCCCAGATAATCTTCCGCGGTCTGCTTCATCTTCTGCAGGATCATGGCGGATATCTCTGCGGGACTGTAGTCCTTCCCCCTTATTTTCACATGAGCATCACCGTTGCTCGCCTTGCTGATGTCGTAGGGAAGAACTTCTTTGTCCTTTTGCACTTCCGGGGAACCATACTTCCTTCCGATCAATCGTTTTACCCCAAACACCGTATTCTGCGGGTTGGTGACGGCCTGCCGCTTTGCGGTCTGCCCCACAAGCCTTTCCCCACTGTCCGTGAATGCAACCATGGACGGTGTTGTCCTGCTCCCTTCAGCGTTGGTGATGACTACCGGGTCTCCCCCTTCCATCACCGCGACACATGAATTTGTTGTTCCCAGATCAATTCCTATTATTTTTCCCATGTTACTGCCTCCTTACCAACAGCAATTCATTTTGCTTTTATCTCAATGCGAGAAACGGGCACATTTCCACTACCCGTTCATCTGTTTCACGATTCCTCACTACTTCTTATTCACTACCACCATTGCCGGCCGCAAAAGCCGCTGATTCAAGAGATATCCCTTTTGAAGTTCCGTCAAAACCGTGCCTGGTTCCGCCTGCTCATCCACCATCTCACTCACCGCCTGATGATAGTTGGGGTCGAATGCTTCCCCTGTGGCCTCTATGGCCTCCAGACCGGCCCTCGTGAGGGCATCTTTCAACCCTTTCAGGGTCAATGCAACGCCTTGCTGTAGTGCATCAAGGCAATCCTCATTCGAAACCGCACAATGAGAAATGGCTTTTTCAAGGGAATCGAGGGCATGAAGGATGTCTTTGATCAATGACTCGTTTGAAAACTTAACCCAATCTTCCTTCTCGCGCTGCCATCGTTTTCTCATGTTCTCCATCTCTGCCTGGGAACGGAGATAGAGCTCGTAATTTTTTTCCGCACTCTCTTTCAGCTCATTTGCTCGCGCGATGAGCTCCTCTTCAGTCATATTTTCAAAGGGGATCTCTCCGTTCTTTTCCCTATCTGCTTCTATATCGGGTCCACTGACTCTGGATAATTCCAGGGGGTACAACCAGACCACTTCCAGCTTTAAGCCACAATGGGAACAAACTACCTGCTGGTTGATTTCCACAGCCTGTGGTGTAGACAGCTTCGTATTGCAGGCTGGACATTCATTAGACATTCTTCCACCTTTTGAACACAGCTATTCGACCAGTAATTAATCAGTTTACGAGATCTGCGTGCAAGTGCTGTCTAAAAACTATGCCAATTCTGTTCCAAACACCCGCATCTTGTTTGGAAAACCCATCACTGTCTGGCTGGCTGCCGGGAAAACTGCTAGGACTTGCCCTGAAAAGAATAACCAATCCCCGGAGCATTGATGATGTAGCGAGGATTATGGGGTTCAGGTTCCATCTTAATCCTCAGGCGCTGCACCAAACCTCTCACCAAATCCCTGTTGCCCTCTCCGCTGTATCCCCAGACATACTCTACGAGCGAATCCGAGGGGATAATCTGTCCCGGATTGGAAATCAGGGTGTGCAGCAGCCTGAACTCCAGATGTGTCAATCGAATTGGGGATCCCCCTTCCACCACGACTGTGCGCTCTGACGGATCGAGGGTTACCTCAGCTTGAGTGAGGCTGGGCTGGTGGAAAAGAGAAGTGCCCTGGGTTCTCCGCATCAAGGCTCTGATATTTGCCTGGAGTTCGCGGATGCCGTAAGGTCTGGTGACCAATAAATCAATTCCTCCATCAAGCAGGGCTGCGACTTGAACATCAGGAACCGGATCCCCGACCATCAGAAATGGAACAGCAGAATGCTGGCGGAGCGTCTTGATAACCCCTGGCAAGTTTTCATCGAATCCAAGGATCGAGATCAAAATCAAATCCAGCGGATCTTCCGGCCAGGCATTAGTAAGATCTCTCAGGCTCAAGGCAGTCTTCACCGTGAATCCCCCTTTTTGGAGCAGATACCGAAGAACAGATGACTCGTCATCATCTGGAGCAATCAAGAATGCCTGCATTTTACCTCCCTCATCCGCCTGTGAGATAAATCATACACATTCTACTTGATTTGAACTGGATTGATAATGGTTTACAACTCCTTTCTAACAGACGCCAGAGATAATGAAATCAGGAAATAGAAGCCATGAGACCGTAAGGTCGTGGTGATGCGAGGAGTGACCATCGAATGACCAAAAAGAAAGCGATCATTTTCCCTATCCTGCTGGTGATACTGCCAGCGCTGGCCGCATTGCTGAGGATGTTCTCCCATTGGAAAACTAACCACTACCCAATCAACACAGAGCCCTAGAACCTGGGTCAACAAATCCAATACACGACCAAAATCTAAAAACAGGTTGGAAGGGGCGACCTGAGGAGAAACAGATGATGAAGGTAACAAGAATTGCTTCAGACAACCCAGTGATGTTCCTGCTGGCAGGAGGCGTTGCGCTTGCACTGACAGCGGTGATCCTCATGGGTGTATTTTATGCAGGCACCCAGTGGGGAACGGGACATTCCCAATCCAACAACCCACCTATCGGTGAACTACAGACCCAAACCCCAGTCATACACGCCACTTCAGAATCCACCGAGGTGATTACCGAGCCCATCACACAACTTCCAACAGAGAGCATCCAGCTGGGTGGCACTCAGACGGCGATCCCCGGCACAGCAGATCAAACTGCTACGACTGTGGAAGCACAAACCAGCTCCACACCAGCGGTGTCTGCCACCAGCACGGACTCAAGCAGTGGTCCATCCAGTCCCACCCTGGACACCTGGCTGAAACTGATCAGCTCCAGCC
>JARROG010000276.1:0-3465 GCA_037384185.1 Anaerolineales bacterium
CTTCCTGCGGCCTGCGGAGGATCCGGAGGCAGACGTTATATACTGAGCCTTGATACTCCTGGATCACCAGGCCATAAGCCTCCAGGTCTCCGCTCTTGACCTGCCTCAGCAGCTCCTGCTCCTCGTTGCCAGTCATTTCTATATTGTATTACAGGTGGGAAGTCTAAAAAGTTGCAGGGTTGGAAGTGGTGGTGAGTGGGAGTCAACAGACTGGGAGACTGAATAGTCGGGAGATAAGCGAAAGGATGATTGGGGATCCTGAGGCCATTGCTATCTAGTTCCCTCGTATCCAAGTCTCCTTGTCTGCGGGTTAGGGGAATGCTATAATTTCCGCCACACCCCGGTAGCTCAATAGGACAGAGCGAGGCTCTCCTAAAGCCTAGGTTGTGGGTTCGACTCCCGCCCGGGGTATCCTAATTATTAGACCTCAGCAGCAATTGTCCGATTAAATCGACATACTTCCGCTATAATGAAATTCGATGCTGCCGTATCGAATCCGCAGGATGATGATCTGATCGCTGCTGGAAATATCCATCAGCCAAGTCAAAGGAGAAAAAATGAATTTTGAGGACATAGGGGCGATAATTGATTTTGCGATTGAAAAGGAACGCGAAGCGGCAGAGTTCTATGAAAAAATAAGCAAAGATGAGGAAGACTTTTCAGGCTCCAAGCAAATGTTTAAAGAATTTGCCGTTGAAGAGCAGAAACATGAGAAGATACTGCAGGATTTTAAAACCAAGGGAATATCCAAAAGTCTGCTCTCCTGGCTGTAATGGAGAGCTCTGATTGTTAATCTGAAGCCTGGTAAGCTGAGAACTGGTTTAGCGGCAGATCAGCAGAGGAACAGGAGACTGGTCCAGCAGGGCATCCAGGGTGCTGCCGAAGATCAGCTCCACCACCGGCTGGTATCCGTAGCCCCCCGCGATCAGGAAGTCACAGCCCAGCGACTGCTGGGTCTCAAGGATCACTTCGCTCGGGGAGCCAATCTCGCTGTGATATTCGGCATTGATGTGGCGGGCTTCCAGGTATTCCCGGGCCTTGTCCAGGGGGTTGGATTTGATCGCGCTGTTCTCCAGGGCGGTCACCACGCTGAGCTGGATGTCCCATTTATCTGCCAGATATGCTCCCAGATAGAGCGCTTCAGATGCTTTGGGGCTGCCGTCGAAGGCCAACAGTCCATGGCACATATCTGTGGCCTGGGGAACTGCCAAAACCGGCCGGGGAGAGGATTGGATCAGAGCCCGGTTTTCAGAGCGCGAGCGCTCTGGTGCTGGGACCTGAGAAGGATCTTTGAGTCCGATGACCAACAGGTCATTCCACAGCGCCCGCTCGCTCAGCAGCCCCACTAGATTGCCACTTTCGATGTGCAGTCTGACCTCACTATCCATCCCGGCAGTCATCTCCTGGAAACGGTCCTGGAGGGAGTTATCAATCCCGGCAGAGTTTGCGCCCTCACGGTTGACATGCAAGCCAGCGATCCGGGAACCTTCCTTGCAGGCGATGCGGCCGGCCTGGTCAAGGGCTTTCCAGCCTTCTTCCCCCCCGTCAATAGCCACCAGCACGGCAGAAAAGATCAAACCTTCCTTGCGGGGAATCAAATGCTGCCTGCGCCAGTCGCCCACTTGCACCGAGCTGGTCACAGCCCGTGGGAAGATCTTGCGGAGAAACCGCTTCCAGCGCAGGGCCAGGCGGTCGCTGTAGGCGGCTGCCAGGCTGTCCACTGCCGCGGCTGGTTTGATCTCCCAACCGTAGCGTTTGCTGAGTTCCTTTTGATACTGGGTCAGCCAGATGTACAGGTCAGTCGGGGTCCGGTGAGGAAAGTCGCGCAGCAAGCCGGATTGGGAGACGGTCTGCAGAATTGGCAAATAGACCTCCTCTACCCAGGCCGCTGCCGCTTGCTGGAAGTTGAAGGCTCGCTGTCCCTGGATTTCGATCTTTTTCTGATGGGAAACTATCTGCTCCCTGAGCTGCTGGTAGCCGCCTGGAAAGCTGGTCGCAAATTCCAATTCCGGGTGAAGGTCTTCAAGCCCAGTCTCCTTTCTGAAGCGTACTTGCTGATTCTTGATAATCAGGTCATCAATATCGTCTTCTGGTGTGAGCGGGACCGTGCTTTCGATCTTTGTGACGTAGGCCGGGATGTAAGTCATTCCCCGCTGGCGGGCTACCGAGACCCGGTGGGTGCCATCCAGCACGAAATAGGTCTGGTCGATCTGGTAGACTCGAATCGGCCGGATGACCTGGTCCATGCCTTTTTTGACCTGCTGCCAGCGGTGGGGATCCACCCCCTCCCGGGGGAAGAATTTGCGAGTGAAATCACTGGGCCGACTGACGCTGCCGACGATGGCATCCAGCGGGATGTCCTTCAATCCCAGGTCGAATGATTTGTCGTGGATCAGCTGACCTTCTACCTGTTGAAATTGGATCAGGTGGGTTGCGGAGCCGGTCAATGTGCTCCAAATATTTTCCAGGGCTCCCCGCCGCCGGGCTTCCCGGAAATCCTCCAGGGCGCTTTCCAGGGAAGGGATGTAGGGGCGCTCCCGGGGGGTATAGTGGCGCTGGCCCGGCCTGAGGATGGTCTTGCAGTGCCCGTAGGTGTTGATCACCAGAGTGTTGCCGAGCACCGTTTGTGTGGCCTGGTCATCTTGATAGACATGGATATGACCGTGGAAAAAATAGGTTGGTTTGAAGGTCTTGATCAGCCAGCGAAAAGCCTTGTAGCCACCATGAACGTTATTGTCTTGGTCATGAACCCCGAAGGGTGGGCTGTGGGTGATGACCACGTCCAGGAAGCGTCCATAGTTGATTTTATTCCAGATCAGCTGGGGGATCATACTGAGCACGAAGCGCCACATCTCTCCCTGGGTATACAGGAAAGGGCCATCTTTATAGGGCAGAGAGCCCTCGAATCCCAGGAAAATCAAATCGTTGAGGACCACCAAGCGTTTATGAAGATCGATCCCGCCCCGCGGTCCAAACAGCGGTCCGCTTTTTCCGTATTCCACCCGGGGATCGTGGTTGCCGCGCACATAGAGCACCGGCACTTCGTAGAGCTGGAAGAGGTTTTCGATATGGTAGTAGGGCAGGTCCCCGCAGGAGAGGATCAGGTCGATATCCTTGAATTGATCGTACGCTTCCTTTTCCAACAAGGAGCTGTCGACCCGGTCGCTGACCGAGAGGGCCTTCAAAGCACGGCTGGGCATATCTCCATTTAATCTCCTTCTCGCCCTTTTGGCAAGCACATTTCATTAAATTGGGAGACCTCGGAGGTCTCGAGACCTCCGAGGTCATCCTGAGAACTCTTGACAGAGCCGGATTCGATTTTATAATTGTTATAAATATACATAACAATTAGTTTTTTCAATGAACTCGACTATCCTTGACCACCTTCAGCTCGATCACGATTCCGGGGTGCCGCTGATAACCCAGCTCACCGAGCAGCACACCTGGTTGATCGCCAGTGGGGAG
>JARROG010000277.1:0-2882 GCA_037384185.1 Anaerolineales bacterium
AGGAAAGCGACTGGCAGGATTTATTGAGCAGCTACCAATTGGACGACGAATCGGTAGACCTCTCTTACGGGGGCACAACCCCAGAGTTGTCGAGCGAACCTGCAGCAGTCTTCGGTTTTTCAGGTGCTGTCAATTATCTATTCCTGGCCTTCGGAGCTGCTTTGGTGATCGGCCTGGTGATAGCCGGGATCACGTTGCTCAAGCAGAAGGAAGGAAACTGAAGGATTGGATTGGGGAGCAGCTGCTGTTCATGAATTGGAACTCAATCGTTATAGTCTGCTATTTGCCTCCCCAAGATTGGGATTGCCAAACCGGGCTGCTTGCGATGACCGCACACGCATAACCAGTTACCTTGCGGACCGCAGCATTATATCAACGGGCGACCTGGCAGGTCGCCCTTACAGCCCGCCAGGGCGCTGAAAATAGCTGGTTGATTGATCAACCAGCGGGTTGTCTATCGACAGCACCAATTATTCCATCGCTCACCGAGCCGTCCCCATCGAGGCACCGCCACTGCAGCTGGTCCACCTACATTTATTAAGCATTTCCCCCGTTGACAATCGGCCCGCCTTCTGCTATAACCCTGGTATATTGGTCAGACCAACATACCAGGGCACCTATGAAAATCCAACCCGTACCCCGCAAATCGCTTTCTGAGATCCTGGCCGGGCGCATCGCCAGCCTGATCCTGGAGGGTGAATTCAAACCCGAGCAGCAGCTGCCCTCTGAGCGCGAACTGGGCGGCCAGCTGGATGTCAGCCGCGCCACCCTGCGCGAAGCTCTCAAGATCCTGGCGGAGCACAAACTGATCGAAGCCCGCCCCGGCGTGGGCTGGTTCACCCTGCCCCTGGAAGGTTCCCGGCTGGTCAAAGCTGCCGAGCTGGCTGGTGCTGAAGAACGGGATTCCCAGCCCATCCGCATCTCCAAACCCGGTGAGGCGCCAGCCGGACCCCGGCGCCTGCCGGCTGCCAAGGAAAAGCCCCTCAAGATCCCCAACCTGAAGAGCGACCGCCTGGGGACCTTCGATTTCATTTCCTGGTGGGAGCGCGATAAAGTGGCGGACGCCAAGGTATTGGTAGTTGGAGCCGGCGCCCTGGGCAATGAGGTGGTCAAGAACCTGACCCTGATGGGCGTCGGTCAGATCTTCGTGATCGACTTCGACGACGTGGAAGCCGCCAACCTCAGCCGCTCGGTGCTGTTCCGGGATACGGACAGCAGCCGCGGTAAAGCTCAGGTAGTGGCCGCCCGGGCCAAGGAGCTCAACCCGGATATAAATATTCAGTATCTCAACGGGGACGTCACCACCGATCTCGGCCTGGGAATCGTTCGGCGTATGGATGTGATCATTGGCTGCCTGGACAACCGGGAAGCCCGCCTGGCGGTCAACCGCTTCGCTTACTGGATGAACAAACCCTGGGTTGACGGCGCCATCCAGGAGCTGCTCGGATTGGTGCGGGTCTTCGTGCCCGGCCAGGGCGCCTGCTATGAGTGCACCCTCACCGAACAGGCCCGCCGCGACCTGGCACTGCGCTATTCCTGCCCGCTTTTAGCCCGCCAGAACATCCTGCTGGGCAAGGTCCCTACCACCCCCACCATCGCCTCTATCATTGGTGCCATGCAGTCCCAGGAAGCCCTCAAACTCATCCACGACATGGAGGTCGAGGCCGGTAAGGTCACCCATTTCAACGGCCTCAACAACCAGATGCACACCACAGCTTACACCTTCCGGGAGGACTGTGAAAGTCACTGGGTCTATGGAGAGATCAGGGAACTGCCCCTCAAAGCCGGAACAGCTACCTTCCAGGACCTGCTGGGAATCATCCGGGTCGATTTAGGACCTGAGGCTGCCATCGAGCTGGACCAGGAGATCGTACTCGGTCTGGAATGCACCGGCTGCCAATCAGTCGAGAAGACCCTGCGGCCGATGTCCGAGGTCAGCTTCGAGGAAGCCCACTGCCCCAACTGCGGCCAGATGCGTGATGTCCAGCTCACCCATCTGATCACAGGAGAAGAGGATTTCCTGGACCGCACGTTGTCCAGTTTGGGAATCCCGCCTCTCCACATCCTGCGGGCCAATAATGCCCAGGAATACCGCTTCTACGAACTGACCGGTGACCTGGAGCAGACCCTGCATTTCAATCATTTCCAGCACACCGGAGATGAGGTTCCCCTCCGGGATCGAATAAAAATTGGCCCGGCGGTGAAGATCAAAGCCCCACAATCCAATCCGGCTGCGGGACGCATCAAGCTCAAGGATCAGGAATCGTGAGCGCCAGGACGGACACCATGCCGATGATGGAAGGGAATACATTTCTGGACCGGGTCATTCACACTGCGCTGGGCAGGATCATTGTCGCTCTCATCCAGACCATTCTGGTCAGCCTGGCTTTACTGCTGGTCTTCATCCTTCCCCGCAATATTGAGATCCAGGTCCTGAAGTACACTGTGGTCCTGTTGGTCGGTCTGACTGCCGGGTTTTCTTCCCGTCGTTTTCTGAAAGGTCATTCTCTGTTCTTGAAGATCATCACTGCCGCTCTGGCTGTGGTTCTGAGCTTGATGATTCAACATTTCCTCTCTAAAGGATTTATCGGGGTCCAGCCCTTCCTTGGGAGGGGACGCTTTTCGGATTGGGGCAGCTTGATCCAGCTGGGGACTGCCGTTGCAGGTTCCCTTCTGGTAATTCTCGCCTTCCGGTCCAGCCAGAGAACTCCAGGCTCCGTGATTTCTCAGAAGGAGTCGATGGTTCGGCCCAGGGAGAACTCCAGAGCAAATAAGGGAAGTTCTAATGCCCAAGTATCCCGCTTGGAGCTCAAAGAAAACACCGCATCAGCGCCGCCCAAGCTGGCATTGGCTCCTCCTGCAAAAATTAACAAGCCAGCATC
>JARROG010000277.1:2916-5846 GCA_037384185.1 Anaerolineales bacterium
GAAACAGAGAAAATCCAGGGAGATCCATTTAATTGGAGAAGAAGAGCATACCTGCCCTTACTGCCTGGAGCGGGTTGAAAAGGGCGATCCGCGAGGTGTCAAGGTCTGCCCGGTCTGCAAGACCTGGCATCACGCGGACTGCTGGGGGATCACCGGGGCCTGCCAAATCCCTCACATGCACAAAAATTGATCATCATTGAAGGAGAAGTATATGGCTGAGATAGAAGTAACCATTGTTCTTCCCAACGGAGGAGCCCGCAAGGCGGAAGTGCCCGATGATGTGCTGATCGGCGATCTGCTGGCTGAAATGACCTCCCTGCTGGGCCTGCCCACAGTTGGTCCTGACGGACGGCCCATGGGCTACCGCCTGGACAGCAAAGCGTTGGGCAGGGAGCTCCAGGAAGATGAAACCCTGTCAGCAGCCGGTGTGCCGGATGATGACCGTTTGGTACTCACTGCCGATATCACCGCCGGGGCAGGCAAAATCACCCTTGACCAGAGCCCACGCATGCGCCGGCTGCGGGCTGACTATCAGCGCATGCAGGACCTGGCTGCCCAGAGCGATCTGATCGAGTTCAAAGCTGAATCTCCCCGTAAAGGCCTGCCTCCTGAACGCTATATCGTGACCTACAAATGCAAAGGGATTATCGGGGTCGATAAAGTTGGGAATCCGAAAATGGGGAACAAACACCAGGTGGAGATCTATCTTCACAACCAGTATCCCCAGCGCTGGCCGGGAATGAAATGGCTAACTCCGGTCTGGCACCCCAACATCAACCATCACAACGGATCAGTCTGCGTGGATGCCGCCTGGTGGACCGCCAGCCGCTCCCTGGACCGTCTGGTGCTGATGATCGGTGAAATGGTCCAGTACAAGAATTTTCACGATGATCCCACCAAACCACCCTTTCCCTGGGATCCAGAAGCTGCCCGCTGGAGCCGGGAGTACAGACAGAGGAACCCGGAAGCTTTTCCGGTTGATACCCGGGAGCTGCTCCGGCCAGAGCGGATCAAACTCAAGAAGGAACCCGCCAGCAAACCGAAAATTCACTTGAAATAATCGCGGTCTGATCAGACCCACAGTACAACAATCAACCAGACTACAAACGGAGGAATATCATGGCCGATCTCGCAGTCACATTGGTCCTACCCTCGGGAGGGAGCCGCCAGGCCGAAGTCCCGGATGACGTCCAGGTCAAGGAGCTCATTCCTGAGCTGACCACTTCCCTGGAGCTGCCGACTACCGGTCCAGACGGACGCCCTATGGGCTACCGACTGGACAGCAAAGCCCTGGGGCGCGAGCTTCAGGAAGAAGAAACTCTGGCGGAAGCCGGGGTTCCAGAAGATGATCAGCTGGTTATGACCGCTGACGTCACCGCCGGCTGAACTGAGGCAGGGTGCGCCGTCTGCCTCAATCCTGGAATGCAAAATATGAAGACCAATATCCGCCTGCTGCCCATCGAGACTCCGCCGCCCACACCGGGCTATATCCCTTTCCGGTATGCCCGGTATTGGCGGTCGGATATCGAGTTAGCTGAAACACGCCAGCCGGGGGTGACGGTCTTCCTGACCCAGAAAGCCTACGTGCGGGCCAACGTCCATGCCCAGAGCGATCTGGAGAACGAGGTAGGCGGCTGGCTGATCGGAGTCCGGCGGGCGGACCAGCTGACCGGCGAGGAGTACATCGTCATCGAACGCTGCCTTCCCGCCCCTTTCACCCGCCAGGGTAGTGCTTACCTGACTTTCACGCAGGACAGCCAGGTGGCCCTGTTTGACATGATGGAGGAGAAGTACCCGGAAAAGCACCTGCTGGGCTGGTACCACACCCATCCCAAAATGGGGGTTTTCCTGTCCAGCTATGACCTGTTCCTGCACAACCATTTTTTCCCGCATCCCTGGCAGGTGGCCCTGGTAATCGAACCCCACAGCAATCAGGCGGGCTTTTTCATCCGCGACCAGGATCAAGAACTGGACAGCCGGCACTACTTTGGCTTCCATGAGCTGGCTGGCAGGAATGTAAAAAGCGTGGTTCGCTGGAGCAACATGGAGGAAGATCTGGCAGAATCGACGGCTCAATTGGAGAGTGAAGATGAGTAGAACAATGAGGCTCTATTACTATGCTGTGCTGGGCGCCATGGGCGGCCTGATCGGCTGGCAGGCCAGCAATATGCTGGGGCTGTCCTTCTGGTCCAACCTCTATCTCAGTGAAGTGCTGGTGGGCGGGTTGATCGGACTCAGCATTGGTCTTCTGCTGGGAGTAGCAGAGCAGCTGGGGTCGCGCAGTCCGCTGGGGATCCTCAAATCCGGAGCCATCAATGGCGTCTTGGGGCTCATAGGCGGTGGCATTGCCCTGCCGGTCGATCAGGATATTGGCAGGCTTGATGTCGCGATGGATGACGCCGTTCAGGCCTGGAAGCCAGCACTGGGCGGAGGATTGGGCGGTCTGCTGGGCGGCTTCCTGCTGGAGGAGGTGCGCTCTCTCTTTTCAGAACCGCTCTATGGAAAAGCTGTCGGCCTGACGCTGCTGGGCGCAGCTGTGGGGATCTTCATCGCTCTGGTAGTGCTGCTGCTGACACGAGCCTGGCTGGAAGTGGCCAGCGGAAAGATGAAGGGTTCAGAGTTCATTCTCGATAAATTCATCAAGAGCAACGGACCTTCAGCCTTCATCGGCAGCAGCCCGTTGAAATCCGATATTGTCCTTCCCGATCCAGATATCGCCCCCCAACACGCCCTGCTCAAAGGAGAAGACAGCCATTTCACGCTCAGGGACCTCAGCCTGTCCGGCACCTTTGTCAACGGCCGCAAGATCGAACTGACCCAGCTGCGGGCGAATCAGTCCATTAAGATGGGAAACACTGAGCTAATCTACCGCGAAAGGAAATGACCATGCCAAAAAACAAGCCAATCCTGGCCATCCTGATCACTTTGAT
>JARROG010000277.1:5875-7068 GCA_037384185.1 Anaerolineales bacterium
CCTCACGCGGGCTTCAGCCCTCCCAGACAGGAGGAATCTGGTATGGTGCGGATTACTCAGATCGACACCTCGAATTTCCCGCAGGTCACGGTCTATGTCGCGGTCACGGATGCGGACGGTGAGCCCCTGGGTGTAGATCCAGCCCGGATTCAACTCCTGGAGAACGACCAGGTCATTCCCGTAGATCAGATCGAAGGAGCTGGTGAGATCCAGCCGCTGACTGTGCTGCTGGCAGTCGACATCTCCGGAAGCATGCTCTATGTTGGGAAACTCGATGCCGCCAAGGCTGCTGCAGTGCAGTTTGTAGAGGGCCTCCGGCCTACAGACCGGGTCGGCTTGCTGACCTTCCACTCTGAAATAGACTATGCCCAGCCAATCACTACCGACCATCAGCAGGTAATCAGCGCTATCGAAGGGCTGGAGGCAGCTGAAGACACCGCCATGTACGATGCCCTGGCTGAGGCTGTTGAGATCCTCAGCGATGTCAAAGGGCGCAAAGCGGTGGTCGTCATCACCGATGGACTGGACACCCTCAGCCAGCAGACCCCGGAATCGGTTTTAGAGAAGATCGGACCCTCGGGACTGTCGATCTCGACCATCGGTTTGGGCGACCCGGACCAGGATCTGGACGAGAAGACCGCTCTGGATGTGGAAGCCCTGACCTATCTGGCGGAGAATGCCGGCGGGGTGTACCGCTACGCCAATGATCAGGAAAGCTTGAGTGAGATCTACCAGGCTTACGCGGTGGCCTATAAGAGCGAATACCAGCTGACCTATACCTCGCCCTCCGCACTGCGCGACGGGGTCAACCGGGCCCTGTCTGCGCGCCTGGCCGGCTCCACCGCCAACCCCTCTGCCGCCGCAGATCAGGGGGATGAGCCCATTGTTTACAACCCCGGCGGACTGGTGCCCGAGGTCGATGCACCAATGCCGCTGCCCTTTTTCGGCTTGCTGCTCCTGGGCCTGGTCGTCCTGCTCTTTGTGCCAGCCGGGATCAAGCTGGTGAGCAAGACTGCGGTGAAGGAGGAGAAGGTAGAGAAAGCCAAACCCAAGATCAAGCTTAAAGATTGAGAAAACGCCGTATGACTTCCACCGGATAGATCACGAATCGATGGAATCTTCTAGCTCGCCGATTCTAGGAATGGCCATAGCCCCGCAGCAGGGGGGCTTTATGTTTATGGCATCCTCCTTTA
>JARROG010000278.1:0-4538 GCA_037384185.1 Anaerolineales bacterium
CAACCTGATTGCAAAGCCCTGATTATTGAGGTAGGTATCAATCAAGAATCAAAAAGCCTCCCACGGGAGGCTTTTTGTGTTTCTTATCAGGATTTCGGGAAAATGTTATGGGCTTTGTGTTGGTTCGGGAGTGGGCTCTATGCCTAAAACTTCCGCCTCTTCCGCGGATTCTGGCATACCGTTCAGCACCCAAACTTCAAAGATATGCACGTATTCGTCCTTGATGAGTTTGGTAGGAGGCATTTGCTGAATGATCTCTTCTCCGTTTTCATCAAGAATGCTCTCTCCGTTGATGGTGCGGATCAGATAGCTGTCCAGATCTCCTGCGATCAGGTTTTCCCCGGCATTATCTCCGGTTGTGAGCAGTTCCTGGTAGGTCCCCATCAGATAATTGTTGTTTTCCTTCCCCTCGCGATGACAGGAAACGCAGTAGCGCTTCACTAAACGGGAGATATGCACTTCATAGGAGGGAATTTCACCCTCCCCGAGCTCCGGAATCGCACCGGCAGAGGCAGCATCAGCTGGAAGTTCTACTCGATCATCCCAGGCATAGCGCATAAAGATTACCAAAGCGTCGATATCGGACTTTTTCAGCTCTCCGCCGTATGCCAGGCCAAAGGGGGGCATCCCCAAATCTTGCTGGCCGTACTCGATGATGGCGGAAAGCGTCTGGTCCGAGCGGGTGTAAATCTCGTCCCGGCTGCTGATGGGCTTCAGCTCTGTGCCTTCCAGACCTTCCACACCGGCGATCAAGCCTCCTTCGCCGTCCGGGCCGTGGCATTCCACGCACTGCACACTGTAAAGGTCCTGGCCCAGGGCGTATTTCTCCTGGATGGTATTGGCTGCTGTCCCCTCATTTTTTGGAGTGGTCAGAACAGAACGGACCGTCAGTCCGACCATACCCAAAACGACCACACCCATAATTGAAATACCAGTCAAGCGGTTCTTCCAATGGCGCAGGGGAGATCTGTCCAGGAACGGCAGGGCAAATAGGACCAAAATGCCCACCACGGGCAGAACAAAGGTCCCGATCCACTCGATTTTCCCTGGGACAAATTTCAGAAATTCGAACAGGAACAGGAAATACCATTCCGGGCGAGGGATATAGGTGGCATCGCTGGGGTCAGCTTTTGGCTCACATGCCACGCCGACAAATGTCTCCAACCCGATCAGCAGTATGAACAGCCCAAAGGAAACCAGCAGATCTTTGTAGATGATATCCGGCCACGGGATTATCCAGATATGCAGGGAGAAGAATCTGGAGAGAGTCAGGGCGCTCAAATCGCTGCCTCCCCGCAGCACACGGAGTATGAAATCCCCAATGACGGGGACTGAGCCAGCGATTTCTGTTCCCACGGTGGTTGCCCAGTAGGAGCGCTGGTTCCAGGGAAGCAAGTAGCCAGTGACGCCCATCCCCAGGGCGCCGATCAGCAGCATCACGCCTGTGATCCAGGTGAACTCCCGGGGATATTTATAAGCTCCGTAAAAGAATACCCGCAGGAGATGGATAAAGGCTGTCAGGATTAGCAGGGAAGCGCCCCAGTGGTGGATTCCCCGAATCAGCCAGCCGAATTTCACACCTGTCATGATAAAAGTAATGCTGTCGTAAGCGTGGTCTGGCGTGGGGACGTAATAGACCGAGAGCAGCATACCTGTACTCCCCTGCATCACTCCCAGAAACAGGCTTGCGCTGCCGTAGATAAATAGCTGGCCGTCCTCAATCTTGGTATCGAAACGGTCCATGGGACGGGGTGGAGGACCGGTGACGACGTCGCCAAATTTGTCGAAAGCCGCGGCATGGCAGGGACAGTGGTATTCTTCGCTTTCCGCATCCCAATTCACCCGGCAGCTGAGGTGGGTACAGACATCTGAAAAGACGACCACTTCCTTCTCGTCCTGGCGTAAGATAAAAGCGCCGTAGCTGTGGCTGCTTCTTTCCCAACCATTGACTTTGATGCGGGTGAAATTGAAAAGTGTAGGACTGTCTACAGGATAGTTCTCCAGCGGGCCGAGGGGGATCCAGTCATCTGCAGCTTGCTTACCCAGGGCGGGGGAGATGAAATACTGGATTACCGGAAGTCCCACGACAGCGGCCATTAAGGATCCCAGTGCTGATGTGACGATCTTGACAAAATTCCTGCGGTCCATCACGGGCGAGCGATATTTCGCGGGCATAGATCACTCCAGATTCGGTATGTATATGAAAGCCATGAAGCGGCTGAGTCAGCAGTTTGATCGGCTACCTAAAAATATTCCATCATTATAGACGAGAACCCTCCTGGGGGCTGATGATATCTTTGACTAACAAACTGTGAGATATGTCACTTTCATAAAACGGCTCCGCAATGACATAATGAATGGATAATTGGCTTCCCGGCCTGGGCCGGGGTTTTTTTAGTGAAACACCGCAGGGACAAGGAGGCAACCATGGCGCTGAGCCGCAAGGTCGGTTTGCTCGCGGGAGCGAAATATAAGGGAGGGGGACCGATGCTGGCCTGGGCCCTGCACCGCATCTCTGGTCTGGCAATCGTGATCTTCGTCGCCCTGCATGTGATCTCCTCATTCCTGACCCAGCAGCTGGGCAGCGACCTGGGTATTTTCATCAATACCATCTACGAATCAATCTACTTCCAGCTCTTCATTGTGTTTTTTGCCATTTTCCATGGCGTGAATGGATTCAGAATTATCTTGCTGGATATTTGGCCGAGGCTGATCCGCTATCAGAGGGAATCCACCTGGCTGGAATGGTTCGTAGTGCTTCCTCTTTATTTGCTGACCGCGTTTATCATGATCCGGCGCTTTTTGGCTGGCTAACTCATTAAGGAGACCGGTATGCGTTCGAGACCGATGCCTAAACCCAGCTGGAATCTAGAATATCTGATGTGGATCTTCACCCGCATCTCAGGTTTGACCATGATCCTGCTGGCGGTCCTGGGAATATCTCTGGGATTGCTCATGGGTGCCAGAAACCAGCTGGATCTTGGCGCACTCATGCGCTGGACTTTTTTCCCCAATGCCAACCATGTCCTGGACAGTGAGATCCCGGACATTTTTATCTGGTCTAACGGCTTCTGGCAGATCATGCAGATCCTGGTGCTTGCTTTTGCTGCCACCCACGGCCTGAATGGGCTGCGGGTTGTTGTGGAGGATTACACAACTCCCGGTTTCTGGCAGGCAGCCTTGCGATTTGTGATTTTTCTGCTGTGGGTCTTTTGTGGATTAGTGGGCATTTACGTCATTCTCGGCTCCTAATCGGGCCCCGAGGAGTTCAGTTATGCAAAAACATCAGTATGAAGTTGTGGTAGTTGGAGCGGGCGGCGCAGGATTGACAGCGGCTCTCTACGCGTCCCGCAATGCCAGCACCGCCGTGATCAGCAAGCTCTACCCCAGTCGATCCCATACCGGGGCAGCTCAGGGCGGCATCGGCGCAGCGCTGGGCAATACCGAAGAGGATCATCCCGAATGGCATGCTTTTGATACAGTCAAAGGCAGTGATTATCTGGGCGACCAGGACGCGATCGATTTCATGGCTTCTGAAGCAGTGGATGCTGTTTATGAGCTGGAACACATGGGGCTGCCTTTCAGCCGGAATCCAGATGGCACCATTGCGCAGCGGCCATTCGGCGGGCATACGAATAATGAGACTGGAAAACCTGTCCGCAGAGCCTGCTATGCGGCTGACCGGACCGGACATATGATCTTGCAAACCCTCTTCCAGCAAAGCATTAAAAACAATGTCAAGTTCTTTGATGAATTCTATGTCCTGGACCTGCTGATTGAGAATGGACGAACAGCCGGAGTCGTGGCTATGGAACTGGCAACTGGTGAGATGCATATCTTCCAGGCGAAGGCTGTCATCATCTCTACCGGGGGACACGGCCGGGTCTGGGAAACGACTTCCAACGCCTATGCTTATACCGGGGATGGTGTAGCCCTCACGTTGAGAAAAGGCATCCCTGCAGAGGATCTTGAGTTCTACCAATTCCACCCCACGGGCATTTACCGTATGGGCATCTTGATCACGGAGGGGGTTCGGGGCGAGGGTGGCGTGTTGATCAATGGGGAAGGGGAGCGTTTCATGGAAAGATATGCTCCCACTGTCAAGGACCTGGCATCACGGGACGTTATCAGCCGGGCTATGTACCTGGAAATGAAAGCCGGCCGGGGGATAGACGGAAAAAACTATATGAACCTGAATGTCACTCCCGAAGTGGTCAATCACTATGCGGAAATCGATGGGAGGAAGAACCCGGATGGTTCACCTTACCGGGTCACCAGCAGCGACATCCTGGCAAAATTGCCTGACATCATTGACTTTTGCGAGACGTACATCGGGGTCAACCCGGTTTCTGACCCCATGCCGGTTCAGCCGACCGCACACTATGCTATGGGAGGCATTCCCACTAATAAATACGGTGAAGTAGTCATTGATGCGAAGAACACTGTCCTTCCCGGTCTATATGCCGCAGGCGAGGTCGCCTGCGTTTCCGTGCACGGCGCAAATCGGCTGGGTACAAACGCCCTGCTCGATCTGGTTG
>JARROG010000279.1:0-2867 GCA_037384185.1 Anaerolineales bacterium
ATCCAGTTCGTCCGGGGTTGCCGGAGCAACGATGTCGCCATCGACGATCATCTGTTTCAGCTCGTCGATCTTGGCCAGGATGTCTGCCGGGACGTTCTTGCTGGTGGTCGGTGCATAGTCGATGCCGCCTTCCGCGATACCAAACTTGTAGGAGCCGCCTTTGAATTCGCCATTGACGACCATCTCGCCGATGTCATAGACACCTGCGCCCAAACCTTTCATCATGGAGCTGATGACATTGTCAGGAGCGAGGTAGTTCTGATCCCGGTCAACGCCGATGACCATCTTATCGACTTCCACAGCGGCGTCGATCACGCCAGTGCCGGTGAAGCCAGCGACCTGGAAGACCACGTCAGCGCCCTCTTCGTACTGGGCCAGGGCAAGTTCTTTGCCTTTGGCCGGGTCGTCAAACGCGCCAGCGTAGGAGACCAGGACGGGCCTGTTGGGATCCACGGTCATCACGCCTGCCCGGTAGCCCATTTCGAATTTCTTGACCACGTCAGTTTCTATGCCGCCCACGAAGCCGACTTTTCCGGTCTCGGTCATATAGGCCGCGATCGCTCCCATCAGGAAGGCGCCTTCATTTTCCTTGAACTGGATGCAGGCCACGTTGGGCTGATCCACAAAGTTGTCGATCAAAGCGAAGTGCACGTCCGGATACTGCGGGGCCACCTCGTCCATGGCGTCTTTCAGCAGGAAGCCAACACCGACGATCAGGTCCTCGCCCTGCTCAGCCAATGTGCTGAGGTTGGGAACATACTGGGCCTGTTCATTGGTCTCGACGACCTTGGTCTGAACGCCGAAGTCCTCGTTCAGGGCTGTGAACCCTTCCCAGGTGGCATCGTTGAAGGCCTGGTCGCCCAGCCCGGACTGATCGGTCACCATCGCAAAGGACAAATCCGAGGCGTCAACGGCCGGTTGTTCTGGAACCTCTGCGGGTGCTTCAGTGGCTGCAGTCTGGCAAGCTGGCAGGATCATGACCATGACCATTAAAAAGAATACTAGCTTAGCTGCTTTTTTCATTCTATCCTCCTTAGTAGGATCAAAACACAGTTGGTTTGATTTTCATTCCGATTCGTTTGGGTTCTTTCTTCCACCTCCTTCGCTTTCTGGGCATTGTGTGACGTACCAGTCCTGTCAAGAAAACATCCTTATGTCCTGAATTCAAAACTAATGTATCGATATTCCTCGGTCGTTTTTTGTATGTTGCAAATTCATCTGTATTCGTGCCAACGATAAATTGACAGTTTGATCAGATGCGCTGATCAGTAAAGCGCCCGAAGCAGGCTCGCTGCTAACGCAAATTGCCGGATCCTCTCTTTCCTACATAATTGATGACCCGCGGTGCCCAGGTCTCGGGGAACAGTCCGATTTTTTCGTAGTAGATTGATTCCGCTTCTTCGATGGATTTGGTGTCCATCAGCTCTTTCACGCAGGTGGAAACCGCTTCGACCATGATCGTTGGATCCAGGAAAAGGTAAATCGCTGACAGCGGTGTCAGATATGCCCGACGGCCCCAGGGACTGATGACCGGGACTTGTTTCAAGCCCAGGTCGCCTCGCGCTGCTCGGGCCACCAGCGGTTCAATGGGATCCGGGAAGGCTTCGCAGGCTTTTAGATAGTCGTGAACGTCTTTCTGGGTCAGGCCGTAAGCTCCCAGGAAACCGCCAGCCTGCATGATCCGGCCTACTCTTTCATCCAGCTCAGCGATCTCCATCTCGGCATCGACTGTGTAGCCGGCAAAGCCATAGACCGTCGGGCACTTGAGCTGGATCATGGCGCTGAGTGTCATCAAAGAAACCAGGGTAGTGAATGGGGGGCTGGTCTCCTTTCCGTCGTGGAAGGAATGGGCGCCAATATCTGCTCCCACAAATAGATCGATTTCTTGCTCTTCAATAAAGGCGTTCAAGCTGTCGCGCAAGCCAACCACGCCCTTGGACAATCCGCCAATTAACACGTCGTAGGGCACAACTGCGCTGACAGCAGCCTCTGCGGGGCGGTTATCCTCGAATCTGGATTCTGGATGGACTTGGGAAAGCATCGGCTGCAATAATTCTGCCTGAGTTAATTGAGCGACATCATAAACCAGCGGCGCCAGTACAAAATTCTCACGGCGGCTGCCCCCTGCCGGGTTCCACCACTGCGAACTAACCCCGCCCAGGTAGATTTTCTCGGCGCCAAGCAGTTCTAAGTGGTTCGCGAGGGGCACTCCCAGGATCACATCCCCGCCGCCGCCCACACCCATGATGATTGATTTCTTGGCCTTGATGGCTAGTTCGCTGAGTGAGGGTTTGAAGTCCGTCATCTTTCTGTTCTGCCTCCTGGCTCCCGTCTGGTTCTAAACTTTCCGGGAAGATGCTGTTCAGTTATTTCGGGGGACCGCTTGACAACCGGCTCAACAATTTTGTCGATGCTGCAGGGTCAGGCAGGCAAATGCCCGTGTGATCGTGTTTGGTGGTCGGTTATGCAAGTCCCGGGAAGCCGCAAACCAGCCCTGAAAATCGCGCGCCTGGGGGAGGACGGGGAAATCCTCATACGCTGGTTTGAGATGCATCCACTTCTTGAGATCATCCAACGATTGCATCTTCTCGTTTCAACCAATCAGGTCTATCCTTGGGTGTTCTGCTTCATCCCCGGAACCGGTCAGAGCGGCCTCAGCAGATGAGCTGTTTTGCTTCCTGATGTCTGTGTTCCGGTCTCTAGTGCGCCGGATGGATGCCACAGGTCGAAAGAACAGTTATACCGATAATGTTGGAAAGGAGTATTACCACTTCAGTCTAGCTCAACCAGAAAAGGTGTGCGTCAGCTGCGGGAAAGACCATTATTTGCTTGATAACCTGTGCGAGCGGTGTTCCCGCCCTGGTCTT
>JARROG010000280.1:0-2861 GCA_037384185.1 Anaerolineales bacterium
CAGATCTCTTCCCAGGGTAGTGGCGCCAATCAGGAAGACCTCGGGTTTGTACTTCCGGACCAAATTAGTGATGGCTTCGGTATAAGGTCGGTTGAGGTAATGTTCGAATGCTGGGTCGTCGACCATATATACCCGTTCCGCTCCGTGCTCGATTGCGTTCCGGGCCACATCTTCAACTTCACAACCAATCAGAATTCCCTCAACAATCGCCTCTTCCCCACTTTCTTCCAGCTCATCGCTGATCTCAGCTACCAGGCGCTGGGCAACTCCCAACAGCTCACCGGCAACCGGATGCATGGTGCCCATTTCCTGTTCTATGAATACCCAAAAACGTCTGGTCATTTGATTTCCTCCCAGATGGATGCCACGCTGTTATTGGCCAGCATGTTATCGAGCACCTTCTCGACCGTCGTGCTCAACCCTTCATCTGCGACAATGATGGTTTCCGCAGGTTCATGTGCCTCAGGAGAACCGGATTTGGCGACCCAGGTAGGTGAACCCTTGAGGCCGATCTTCTCTTCATCATAAGCCAATGGTTCATCGGCGGACCAATTCTCAGGCTCATAGCGCAGGGAGTTGATCAGATCCGGAAGTGAAGCGTAGGGGATCTCGGCAATCGCTTTTTCCGCGGTCAGGACGGCGGGTAAAGTGGTTTTAATGATCTCCCGGCCCCTTTCCGTTTTGCGGACGATTAGAGCATAGCCTTCAGTTTGGTTGATTTCCCTGATCTCAACTGCGTAGGTGATCAGCGGCAGTCCCAGGCGGATTGCGGCCCCGGGGCCAACCTGGGCTGTATCTCCATCAATGGCCTGCTTGCCGAAAAAGATCAAGTCCAGCGGGTCCTCTTGGTGGATCTTGCGGATGGCTTCAGCCAGCACGTAGGAAGTCGCCAGCGTGTCGCTGCCGGCAAATTTGCGGTCTGAGATCAAGACCCCTCGATCCGCTCCCATTTCGATACATTCCTTCAAAGCAATTTCGGCAGCGGGAGGCCCCATAGTGATCACGGTCAGCTTGCCGTTGAGCTTTCTTTTCCATTCTGCAGCAGCTGCCACAGCATGGGCATCATAGGGGTTTAGAATGGCAGGGACCCCTTTCCGGATCATGCTGCCAGTTTCAGGGTCAATTCGGATATTCGTGGTATCCGGTACCTGTTTGACCGATACTAATAAGTGAATCATTGTTCACCTCTGCGTGGATAAGTAAACCTTATCTAAAAATTGAAATTTGATAATGCAATCTTATATTGTGAAGTTTACCACAATTCGAGTTTTGCGGGAATGGTTTTTCAGATTTTATCAGATATTAAATGAAATTCTGATGAATATTCGGGTCAGGAGAAAAGAAACAGGGATCGCTATCGAAGGATAGCGATCCCTGTTATTTTTCAATACCTGGAGTAGAGAAACCTGCTACTCGATCGTGTATTTGCCTTCCCGCAGGCTGAAGCCGATGCCAACCATCAGCGCAACCAGGCTGGTACCGGCAATGATCAAGGCTACAGTTCTCATCGAACCGCCTGTGGCAGCGACGCTGATCACAAGTGGAGCTGCCAGGAGAGAAACCAGGTTGACCACTTTGATCATGGGGTTGAGGGCGGGTCCAGCGGTGTCCTTGAGCGGATCACCGACCGTATCGCCAATCACTCCAGCCTTGTGGCGGTCGGAGAATTTGCCCGTGTTGTTTGCGGGATCGGAAGGTTCATCCTCGATCTGCTTCTTGGCGTTATCCCAGGCACCGCCAGCATTGGCCATGAATACAGCCAAGAGCTGACCTACAACGATGATGCCGGCCAGGAATCCGCCCAGCGCCTTGACTCCGATCAGGAAACCAACAATGATGGGAACCAGGATGCCAAGCATGGCAACCACGATCAACTCGCGCTGGGCTGCCACCGTGCAGATGCGCACCACGACGTCATAGGCAGGCTTGACGGTGCCTTCCATCACGCCAGGGATGCGGAACTGTTTGCGGACCTCCTCAATGATCAATCCGGCAGCGCGCTCCACTGCCCGCAGCAGGATGGAGCTGAACAGGAACGGCAGAGCTCCACCGATCAGCAGACCAACGAAAACGATCGGCTCGGCAATGTTAAGCCCTTCCTTTTCCAGGCCGGTAATCTCGATAAAGGATGCGAACAAACTGACCGCAGCGATCACAGCAGAGGCGATGGCGATGCCCTTAGTGATTGCTTTGGTGGTGTTTCCAACACTGTCCAAGGTGGCCAGAGTGCGCTGGCTTTCCGGATCCTCAAAATCTTCCTTCGACATCTCAGCAATGCCACCGGCATTGTCTGCCAGAGGACCGAAAGCGTCCATCGCCAGGTTGTTTCCAGTCTGCGACAGCATGCCGATGCCCGCCAGGGCAACGGAATACATGATGAAGATAAATTCATGGCCAGCTGGGGCAGGTTTGAAGCTGCTGATCATCAGGCCGATGACAATGATCCCCACTGCAGTGAAAATCGCGTTCTCGATTTTCTTGTGTTTTACGGCCAGGAAAATACCCACACCGATTCCGATCACAATGGCACCAATAATGATAATCGGCACCAGCATGGCGGGAATGGCTACCGAATAGATGCCAACCGCCAGCAAGATCGCCATCACGATGATCAGGATGGCCCAAACCGTGCTCTCATATCCGATGGCGATCCCTGCCAGGATGATAGTGGCTTCGCCGGTTTTTGCTGACCTCACCAACCGATTGACGGAAGGGGTTTCCCTTTCAGTGAAGAGAGCAGTATATTTGTTGAAGGCCACCGCCAGCATGATGCCTGCTGCAGTGGCAGCGAAGAGCCGCAGGTCCTTGGCGTAAAATAAGGCCAGGAAGAAGAAGGATGTAGTGGAGATAATGGATGACAG
>JARROG010000280.1:2900-3889 GCA_037384185.1 Anaerolineales bacterium
CGGCGTATGTTCCGATAATGCTGGAAAATACGCCGATTGCCCGGACCAGAAGAGGGTAAACAATCCACTTCAGGCTTTGGGTGGGATCGATCTGCATCACTGCCAGACCGAGGATCATGGCAGACACGATGGTGACTTCGTAAGATTCAAAGACATCCTCCGCCATGCCGCTGAAATCGCCGACATTATCACCGACCAGATCAGCGATGGCGGCGGCGTTGCGGGGGTCATCTTCTGGGATTCCGGCTTCGACCTTACCAACCAGGTCTGCGCCGACATCGGCTGCCTTGGTGTAGATGCCACCGCCGACTCGCATGAACATTGCCAGCAGCGTACCTCCGAAGCCAAATCCCAGCAGCACTTCCGGGGCATGTTTGCCGTAAAGGATGAAGATAATTGTGCCGCCGAGCAGCCCAAGTCCGTCAGCCAGCATTCCAGCGATGGTGCCGGAGCGGTAGGCGACCCGCAAGGCGCCCTTGAAGGAACCAAGTCGAGCCTGATTGGCTACCCGGACATTGCCCCTGGTGCCGACGACCCGCAGGCCGATCTGACCGATAGCCAGCGAACAACTCGCGCCAAGCAGCAATGCCGCACCGCGGCCGATGGCGATGCTCATCGAGGTATTCGCCAGGTAGGCGGTGAAGAATAATACGATAGAAAGCACAAATGCCAGTGGAATGACAACTTCCATCTGTTTGTTCAGATAGGCGATTGCACCCGTCCTGATCGCGTTTGATACCTCTTGCATGCGTTCTGTGCCAGGATCTTCTGACAGCACCTCACGTGCCAGCATCCAGGCATAGATCAGGGCAGCAACAGCGGTGACCAGGACGGCAATTAATCCGATCTGCTCAAATAACGTTGCATTTTGCAGAGTTTCTAAGCCTCCCATTACTCCTCCAAGTATAAAGTTTTAGTGAGTGATAGATCTGATCGGCAGTCTGCCGACAGGGGTTTTATATATGTTCTCGATCAAGAAGGAAAAAGAG
>JARROG010000281.1:0-4694 GCA_037384185.1 Anaerolineales bacterium
GCATCATCGAGATCAAGGCTGTCGCCCGCGATCCGGGCAGCCTGGGGAGGGTCCAGGTACTTCAACAACTTCCCGATGTGGTAGCGGTGAGAAAAACAAATACCTTCATATATCGATCGAATCACGTGCTGCCGGGTATGCCAGCCCTGCAGTCCAATGAAACTGCCCTGCGCCAGGGGATTGAGGTTGCTGCCATAAAGGAATGGGAGATAGACCAGAGCTGAATCTTCAGGGCCCACATCCACCACGGCCTGGTTGCAGAGATCATAAACGCTCTTGCCATCTGCCTTGGCTAATTTCGCTTCTTCCCCGAGGAACTCGCCAATGAACCACTCCAGGTTGCTGGCAGAGGTGGGTGAACCCTCCAGCATCAGGAAATAACCTGGCCGGGAAAAGACTGTTGTGGAAAAGAATTCCTTGGCGACAATCGGTTGGCTGCCAATGTACTGGTTGTTGGCCCAGGTACCGACGATGATGCAGATCCTTCTCTCATCGATCGAGCCTGTTGCCAGGGAGGCCGCGTCGATATCATAGCAGCCGGCAAATACCGGTGTTCCTTCCGCCAGGCCAGTCTTGTCTGCCACATCACGCGTCACTCTGCCTGCTTCATCGAAGGAGTCTGCCAAGGGGGAGAGCATATCTGCGACTTCTTCAATGCCGCCTGATTTCAGCATCTCCCGGTCCACCCGCTGTTCTTTGACATTGATCAGCCCGGTGCCGGAATTGATCGAGATCTCCGAACGCAGCTCTCCTGTCAGCCGGTAGCGCACATAATCAATTGAGGTTAGGAAGTACTCAGCTTTTTGATAGCTCTCCGGTTCCTGCTCCTTCAGCCAGCGCAGAGCGACAAAAGACAGCGCCGGCCACAGGACCTGCATATTGAGGGGATGCACTGTTTCGTAATAACCTTCCCTTTCAAGGATCTCCAGATAAGGAAGACCGCGGCTGTCAGCGCCCTCAATGGTGCGGCGAACCGGCTGTTTATCAGCATCCAGCAGATGGACTCCGTTCCCGTGTCCGGTAAGCGAGATCGCCGTAATTTTCTTTCCGTCAATCTGCGCTTTTTGGATCACTTCTCCAATGGCGGTCAAGCAGGCCGACCATTTATCCTCGAGCTCCCGCTCGTAATAACCTGGCTTGGGAGAGTGATTCTCAGCCAGCTGACCATAAACTCCCAGTTCATTCCCTTCCAGGTCAAAGATGGCGGCTTTAATGACCGTGCTGCCAATATCGATTCCTAGCAGATACATTTTCACTCCTCCTTAGACTGGTCCAGCAGCCAAATCAGACCTTGCCCAAGCGTTTTTGTTTGTTAAGGGAAACATAACCATCCACCGCGATCACGATCAGCAGGATGGCTCCCACCAGGATGTTCTGCCACTGGGGAGGGATGGCATACAGGTTAAACGCATTGGACATCAGCGCCATAAATACCATTCCCGAGAAAGCGCCAACGATTGAACCCTGGCCGCCGATCAAGGAACCACCGCCGATAATGCAGGCAATGATCACGTCCATATGCGCGCCAACCCCCGTATAGCGGTTGGCGATCCCGGCCCGAGCCGTTACCAGGATGCCTGCAGAGGCAGCCAGAACCCCGCTGATCACAAATGAGATGATCCTGACTTTGCGATTGTTGATCCCCAGCTTTTCTGCGGCGTCGTAATTCCCGCCAATATAGTACAGCTGACGGCCAAATTTGGTATAGCGCAGTACCAGCTGAAATATCACCAGCAGGGCCAGCAGGATCCAGAACATATAATAAAAACCCAGGAATTGCCCCCGGCCAAGATTGTTGAATTTTTCGGGAAAATCCGTGTACCCGGCATATCCCCGGCCAACCAGGACGATCTCACTGATCCCCCGGCCAATGTACATCGTGCCGATTGTGGTGATCAGCGCGTTCACACCAGCGATTTCCACGATCACACCGTTGATCAAGCCTACCATCAGTCCCGAAAAGATCCCAGCCAGGATTGCCAACAGCGGGGATATCCCCACCGTAAGGCAGATCGCACTGACCAATCCACCCAGACCCATCGTTGAGCCAACAGAGAGATCAAACACCCCGGATATGAGCAGGATCATCATCCCGATCGCCATGATCCCATAAGGAGCAATGGCTGTCTGGAGCGACTCAATATTTACCTGTTCCAGAAAATTAGGCCTGGCAACTATCAAGAACACGAGCAGCAGCACAGCCAGGGTGACTGAAACTACCTCATTTTTCTTGAAAAGAGCGGAAAGCTTCCCGTTCCCATTCTTTTTCGAAGAGTTATTTCCAATCGGTATATTCATTATTATTCAACCTTGTTCAGTCGCGTATCAACGAAGACAGCCGCGATCAGAATGACCCCGACAATAAGCTGCTGGAGGAGAGGTTCGATGTTAAAGATGATCATGCCGTTGAGTATGGTCGCCAGAAAGATCAAGCCAATACAAGAACCCAGCATGCTGCCTTTTCCGCCATAGAGGCTGGCCCCACCCAGGACAGCTGCGGTGAGCAGATGGAATTCCAAACCCAGGCCGATCGCTGTATCTGCGTAGGTCACCCGGGAAGATAACAAGATCCCCCCAATTCCGGCAGCCAGCGCCGAGATGCCGAACAAAGCGACGACGATCCTGTCAGACTTGATGCCATAGATCCTGGCTGTCAGGCGGTTCTCGCCAACACTGTACAGTCTCTTGAAGATGGATGACTTTTTCAGCAGCAGCTCAAGGATGATCACCAGTGAAACCATCACAATGATCGTCAGATAGATATCCTTGAACTCGATCTTGGAGAGATGCCTCATGTCCGAAGGATAAGTGGCCCCATACATGCGTTTGTCAAAATTCGACGCCTGAATTTAGTTTGAAGCGGACGATCAAAAATCCAGTGATCAATCCCATCAAGGTGCATATCAGCAGGGAGATACCCATCGCCGGGAGAAGGGGAACTTTCTTCATCACCATCAGGTAGCCCATGAACATCCCGGAAAAGGCATAGACCGAACCCACGGAGAGATCGATCTCGCCAATGACCATCAGATATGTAAAGCCGATCACCGCGATGAACTGAAAAGATACACCATAGAGGATGGCATAGATGTTCCGGTACGTCAAAAAGTTCTCACTGGTCAAGGTCAGAAACACAAACAGAGCTGCCGTGATCAAGATGATCGTCAGGGTACCAAAATTGAATTTTCTTTTTCTGCTTAATGTCGGCAGTGATTGGACAGTACTCTCCACCATTTGCTGCTACCTCCTCGTACTCGCTATCCGCAGGCCAGGGCCAGGATCGCTTCTTCGCTGATATCCTCGCCCTCCAGGCTGCCGATAACCGCTTTGTTCTTCATGATGTAAATCCGATCGCAGAGACCGATCAACTCCGGCAGGTCGGAGCTGAAGATGATGAACCCCATTCCCTGGTCCGAGGCATTCAGGATGAACTTATGAATCTCACTTTTTGCGCCGACGTCGATCCCCCGGGTCGGTTCATTGACAATCATCAACTCAGGTTCAGCTGCAGTACAGATCGCGAACATCAGTTTTTGCTGATTGCCGCCGCTCAGGTTGCGGGGTTTCTCAAAGATGCCGGGGATGACAATCGAGAACATTCTGATGAATTTTTCAGTGAAATCGGCAATTGCCTTGTTATTCAGGATCGTCAGGGTGGAAAGCTCGTCCAGCTTGGTGATGGTCAAATTATCCGCAGCGGAACTGTCTAACAGCAGCCCGGCCTGTTTCCGGTTATTGTACAAATAAAGGATCTTCCGATTGACCATCTCCTGGGGTGACAGGTAGTTGATCTGCTTCCCTTTATAAATGACCTGGCCTGTATCCCGGCCTTCAATCCCGTAAATCATGCGGGAAACCGTATTCAAGCCGGATCCTTCCAGCCCGAAGAACCCGACAATCTCGCCGTCTCTTAGTTCAAAATCCACCGGGGAAAGAGCATCCTTCTTGGCCAGCCCCTTCACTTCAAACAGTACCGGGTTCTCGCTGGCATCGAAAAATTCCTTCTTGGAATACAAGCTGCCAGATAATTCACGGCCAACCATGGCATTTACGAGGTCATCCTCTGTCAGATTCTCGTCATTGATGAAAGTCCGGATATATTCTCCGTCACGCAGAATGGTGATCTTGTCGCTGATTTCCATGACCTCATTGATACGGTGGGAAATATAGATAAAGGTGATCCCTTTCTTGCGAAGCTGATCGATGATTCCCATCAGCTTATCTGTTTCCATGTTGTTGAGTCCGGATGTTGGTTCATCGAGCAGGATGATCTGCTGATTGTCACTGATACAGCGCAAGATCTCAACCATCTGCTGCTGAGCCAGCGTCAGAGAATCCAGCATTTGGAAAGGTTCAAGATCGATATCAAAGACCTCGATGCTTTCCTCCGTGCGCTTTTTTAACGCATTCCATTCAATCGCCCCAAAGCGATTTGTCGTATAGCGGGAAGGAAATATATTTTCAGCAACCGACAAATTTTCAAAGATCGCCAGTTCCTGGTGCACCATAGAGACGCCCAGGCTGTAAGCATACTCTGGCGAATACGTGTTTATCACTTTATCGCCGATCTGAAGGGTACCGGAATCGGGAGTTTCCTCTCCCATCATGATTTTCACCAGGGTGGACTTTCCAGCTCCATTCTCACCTAATAAGGCGTGAACCTCGCCTTTTGGGATGCCAAAGCTGACACCGTT
>JARROG010000282.1:0-3666 GCA_037384185.1 Anaerolineales bacterium
CTATGCTGCCTACCTGCTGCTGCGATCCGGCGTGGACGACCCGGAACGCCGGGCCCGGTTCTCGGCCATCTACGCAATTTTTGGTTTTATCAGTGTGCCTCTTACCTTTATATCTATTCGATTGCTGCGTACGATCCATCCAGTGGTGATCGGCAGTGCGGAAGCCGCCAGCCAGGGAGGTTTCAATATGGATGATCCTATGAAAACGGCTTTCTTCTTCAGCCTGGCTGCCTTTTCTATTTTATTCGCTGATCTGCTCTGGCATCGAGTCCGCCTCGGTGAGCTGCAGCGGAAAGTGATCGCCCTGCGATTCAAATCCTATGAGGAGGAAGACTAACCATGCTCAGTCGCTTATTAGTCCCCGACACGGTTGATTACATGATCGCAGGGTACGTCGTGATATCTGTCTCTTTGGTTGGCTATCTGGCAAGTTTGGCACTCCGGTGGCGAAAGGCTGCTGCGGAATACCGGTCCTATCAAAAAGACCTTGAGAATAACTAAAGTCCCTGCTAGGAGCTGAGTTGCCCTTGGTACCTTCAGCTCTTGGTGAATTTTCTGCTGTAATAGCGGTGACCCTCGTACTCAGATATCATTAATTTTCCCGACTGAATTAGTTTCTCCACGCAGGCGTAGGTATTTCCTGTCCTTTCCATTAAGCTTCTGACCGTATCCTCGCGCAGGGGGTGGACTGCAGATATGCTTAGAAGATCAGTTTCCAGATCTCCTGTGGAGGAGAATTCATTCCCCTCGTATCCAATTAATAGTTCTGTTTTCAGTCCCTGATTCTGGAAGATGTGATAAGCCCGGTTTAGAATTTCTTCTGTGGGTGGAAGCACCCAGGATTCTGCGGGAGGTCGAGTGGGGACCGCCAGATAGGCTCTGGTTGGTTGGAGCTCAGAAAGAATGTTGGCGATATCCATGATGTTTTCCAGTGAGTCATTGATACTCCGCACAAGCATGGTCTCTGATACCAGTGTTGCTCGGAACTCATTGCCTTTGAGGGATACCCAATCAGCGCTTGCAAGTTCCTCCCTGACTTCTGGCAGGTAAATGGTGGAAGCGTTGCTGATCACGGCAATGTTAATGCCAAGAGGTTTGAGAAGCTTGATCAGCCTGCCAAGATTCCTGTCCAAAGTCGGTTCTCCATCCGGCACGATAGTGAGGAAATCTGGCTTATCCCCCAGTCTCTCAAGCTCGCGAATTCTTTCCTCGGCTTCTCGGACCAATTCGGCTGGATCATAATAGTCAGCCCGATCCCATGACATCCCGGTCATATTACCTAGCTGGCAGTATACGCAGGCATAGGTGCAGTTTTTTGGTGGAACGTTATTGATGCCTAAACTCTTTCCCAATCTTCTGGAAGGTACCGGGCCGAATATTCTTTGATTAACCATGGTATTCCCCGCAGCATGGATTTAAGCGTATTTCTCACGGGTTGATAGATCTGATTGGATCGAGAAAAGCCAGCGTTGCCGTTCTGGATCCTGAAATGTGCCCAGTGCAGTATGGGATGCCAGATATGAGGAAGGGATCGGGTGTGTTCCCACCACAACTTTGATAGGGTAGCGGTGTTCAAGATACTTGACGAAATCTTTGATGTATGGGCAAGGAGGATATCCTACTACCAACCCTGTAGCCAGGTGGATCACATCGGCACCATTCTTGACCATCTCATCTCCAGCGTATTCAATATTCCCACCCGGACACCCATCACAGGTGGTATATCCTACCAGCACAAGTTCATCGTCTTCGTAGTTGCTGAATGCGCCTTCTTTTTCGCGCATCGCCAGCAGGCATTTTCCGCCCGCGCAGCGTCTGTAGCGGTCACATATGATGATGCCAATTCTGGTCTTTTTTCCCATCGGACCTCCCGCGTCTGGTAACTCCCCAATGCGTGTCAAATAATAAGTACATATGTACTATAAATATTATAAGCTGAGAATGGAAAAATATCGCCAGGGTTGGCGTGAGATTGGGTGTCTCGCTTCAGCTACTGAAGGGAAAGAGGGAGGATTCAGCCGGACAGGAACGATTCCAGGCGGTCCAGGGCCTCTGGAAGATTGGCTCTGCCAAATCCCAACCTAAAGTTATTCCCGGGGTAATCAAAGATGCTGCCAGGAAGCAGCAGCACCCCCGCCTGGGTCACTAGCTGGTGACAAAACTGCTCAACGTTGCCACGAAGCAGCCGCGGAAAAGCTATCGGTCCAGCTTTTGGTTTGACCCATTGGAAATGTTCCTGGTATTGCTTGAAGAAAACATCCAGGATCTTCAGATTACGCATGATGATTCCCAGATTCCGGTTTAAGAGCTTTTCGCGGTGGCGCAGGGCTAGCTCCGCCAGGAATTCACTTGGAGCGCTGCTGCAGATTGTTGTGTAGTCCTTGATCCTGGTGATGTTCTGAAGCAAGGATTTATCCCGGGTAGCGATCCAGCCAATCCGGAGCCCGGCCAGCCCGTAGGATTTGGACATCACTCCCAGAGAAATCCCATTTTCTCCTAGCTCGCAGGCAGATGGTAAACGGTCATTCGCAAGGTATTCAGATTCACGATAAACTTCGTCAGAAAAGAGCAGGATCCCCCTGGAACTGGCCAGCTTCCAGGTCTGCTGGTATGTTTCCTGAGACATCAGGTATCCAGTAGGATTGTGCGGGTTGTTGATAACGATCGCTCGGGTCTCGGGGCGGACTAATTTTTCCAGTTCATCAGTATCGAGAGACCAACCATTCTCTTCCCTGGCTTCCCAGCGGGTGACCTTGCATCCCTGGCTGTCAGCAATTTCAAAGAGAGATTGATAGCAAGGCCACTGGACAATTAGATGGTCGCCCGGTTCCAGGGCTGCCTGCATGAACGTGAAAATGCCCTCTTCTGCACCACTCAGGATCAGGATATGCTCTGGCTCCAGGCCGTTATAAAGTTGGCTGACCTCCCTTCTCAAGGACGGGCTGCCTGTGGACTCTGTATAACCAAGCCAGTGATTCCTGAATGATTCCTCAGCGATGTCTTCTAATGCAAGTAGATCCTTGATTGCTAATGACTCACAATCTGAGCTGCAGAGGGTGAATTCAGTGTTGAATTCATATTTTGCAAAATAGCGCTCGAGTTTGAATGGTTTGATCTTGTTCACTATCCTTTCTTCTCTCTCCGATTCTACAGACTCCCACTATTGAATATATTTTGGGGTGTCGGATGCTCGACTATCAGCTTGCTCAGAAAAATAACAGGTATTTGACCCGGTCAATCACATCCTTCCTGGAAATTTCCGGTTACTCACTGGGGATTATCCCTCCAGGAGGTGGGATTTACTTGATATTTGCGATTCTCCATCAAGCGAGCGTTATAAACTTATGTCTTACTCAATGACAACTTCGCTGAGCCCCTCTTCTGCCGCTGGATAGGCCATCTTAAGACTTTTAAGCTTATCAATGATGATGGTGGAGATCACCAGATTTCGGTACCATTTGCGATTTGCAGGAATGATATACCAGGGCGCGTATTCGGTGCTGGTCTTCATCAATGCGTCTTGATAGGCAAACTGGTACTGTTCCCACAAGGCTCGCTCATTGAGATCTCCTCTGCTGAATTTCCAGTTCTTATCCGGCTCATCAAGCCGGTCCTGAAGGCGTTCTTTCTGCTCTTCCTGATCAATGTGCAGATAGAACTTTAATA
>JARROG010000283.1:0-4816 GCA_037384185.1 Anaerolineales bacterium
GTATATTAAAAGGGGGAATTCCACAATAAGAATACAGCTCCAACAATTGCGCAGTAGATCGCGAACAAATAAAGGGATCTGTTGGAAAGATAGTGAATGAACCACCGGATGGCAAGGTACCCCACGAGAGCTGCTGTCAGGAAACCAGGTAAATAGACCAAAAAATTTGACGTCAACGCGGGAGATCGGAAAAGATCATAACCCGCTAAAACACCTGCTGCAGACATTACTGGCACGGCCATCAGGAAAGAATATCTGGCCGATGCTTTTCTCTCAAAACCGCGCAGCATTCCACCCGTGATCGTAGATCCAGAGCGGGAAATGCCAGGAAAGAGAGCCAGCACCTGGAACAGTCCAATCACCAAGGCATCCAAGATGGAGATAGATCCAAGCGACCTTTTACGCTTGCCAAAAATTTCGCCGAGCACAAGCAGAAAACTCGTGCAGAGCAGGAAGATGGCTGCATAGGTCGGATTGCTGAAAGCTTCCTCAAACGTGTCTTTGAAAAGCAAGGCGGCAATACCTGCTGGAATAGTACTTATCACAAGAAACCATCCCAGCCGGGATTTGGTTTCCACACAAGGTTGCCTCTGTATCAACCCTTTCAGCAGCGCTGAGAAAATGTCAACCAGGTCTTTCCAATAATACGCAATCACTGCCAGCATGGTAGCTACCTGGACCAGGACATCAAATACAAAAGCTTCCTGTGAATTGATTTCCCATCCAAATAGATAAGGGGCCAGGACTAAGTGGCCTGAGCTTGAGATCGGTAAAAATTCGGATGCTCCTTGAATGACGCCAAGAACAATGGATTGCAGAACAGTCATGAAGGATCTCCTGTATCAAATTCATTTTCCAGAAAGGCATCCCGGTAATCGTCAAAATCACCAGTAAGGATCGCTGCGCGGAGCTCTTCCGCAAGATGGATGAGGATATGCAGGTTGTGGATGGACAGAAGAACGGGACCAAGAATCTCGTTCGCTTTTACTAGATGCCTTAAATATGCCCGGGAATAATGCTGGCAAGTATAACAGTCGCAATTTAATACAAGCGGCCGCTGGTCTTCGCTGAAAATATTGTTGGAGATATTAATTCTGCCATGATAGGTAATGGCTGCCTTATGTCGGGCCAATCGGGTTGGGTTCACGCAATCAAAAATGTCTATTCCGCGATCAACTCCCTGGATGATGTCAAGGGGAGTGCCAACTCCCATCAAGTAGCGCGGTTTTTCCTTGGGGAGCAGATCAGGTACTATATCCAGGATTCTAAGCATTTCAGTTTTTTTCTCACCGACTGATAAGCCGCCAATTGCGTTTCCTGGAAAATCGAGGTTGCTTATAAATCGAGCAGATTTTTCTCGCAGATCCTCATAAATCCCACCCTGGACAATACCAAACAAAGCCTGATCCTTTCGGGTATGGGCAGCAAGGCTTCTTTCGGCCCACTGGTGTGTTCTGCTAAGGGCCTGAACATTATATTCCCGATCATAAGGATCCGGACATTCATCCAGGCACATGATGATATCTGCGCCCAAGTTTTCCTGAATCTCAATCGATTTTTCAGGAGTGAGGTAGTGGGACGAACCATCCAGGTGACTCTGAAAGGTTACCCCCTGATCAGTGATCTTGTTAATTTCTCCCAGAGAAAAGACCTGGAAGCCACCCGAGTCGGTCAGGATTGGCCGATCCCAATTCATAAATTCATGCAGTCCGCCTAAACGGGCAATCAATTCATCTCCAGGGCGGAGGTAAAGATGGTAAGTGTTTGCCAATATTAATTGGGCGTGGACCGCTTTGAGCTGCTCGGGTGTCAGGCCCTTAACAGTGGCCTGGGTGCCTACCGGAGCGAATACAGGAGTTTGGATATCTCCATGCGGTGTTGAAAGCGTGCCAGCTCTGGCTCGGCCATCCACGGCGTTTAAGTCAAAAGAAATGCCGGTTAACATAGCGTGATTATAATCGATATCAGGAAGTGTATATTTTATGTTGGAATGGATTGGGCAGTTTTTGGCCATGATATAATAGGCACGATTCTGGAGAGCTCTGGGGGAACCTGAAATACGCATAAAAGGGAGGTCTGGCTCCGAACGCTTTAGAAATAACCCGCAACCTAACCCAGGAATTGAATCTGGATATTTTGCTGAAGCGCATCCTGGAGCTGGCTGCAGAAATGCTGGCAGGGAAAGCGGGATTGATTGCGCTCAGGGAGGAGAGGGGTGGGTGGAGAATTGGTGCATCCCATGGAATCCAGCCAACATTTCTCCAGTACCTGGATCCAATACTTGCTGAAATACCCGAGAATGATGACCAGGCAGGACAGGAGCTGCCCCAGGTAAACCGCATCCTTCAGCTGTTGACCAAAAGGGCAAGTATGAATCTGCTTACGGGGGTGGGTCTGCCGCTAATCTCTGAAAGCAAAGTAATCGGTTTGATATTCGTTTTCAGGGGTTACCAGGGTCATTTTTCCGCCAATGATAGAGATATTTTGCAGTCATTTGCCGATCAGGCAGCAATTGCCGTGATCAATGCTCAGCTTTACACGCAGGTATCACGCGAGAAAAGTCGATTAGATGCTTTGCTGGATGCGGCTGCTGATGGAATATTGATCTTGAACCCTGATCATCGTATTGAAAAATGCAATCAGGCTTTTGCAAGGATCATGCGCAAGGATGTGTCAGAGATCGAAGGATTGGCGCATGAAGAAATATTTAATTGGGAAGCGCTGCAGCAAGGCCAGTCCCTGGAAGAAGCTGAGCTAAGCGGCTGGCCGCTTACTGCCAATGCTAATTTATATGTCGAAGGAGATTTGAGAAGGCCTGCAGGTGATCTGATCCCTGTGGGAGTAACCTATGCCCCTTTGATCTCTGGAGAAGGACGCTTGATCAATATCATCGCTTCTGTAAGAGACATCACGCACTTCCGGGAAGCGGAGGAATTGAAGAGTGTTTTCGTGTCTGTTGTCAGTCATGAGTTGAAAACGCCTGTGGCGCTTATCAAGGGATATGTGGGCACGCTTCGCCGAAAAGATGTTTCCTGGGATAGTGAAATCGTGCAAGACAGCTTGGAAGTGATTGAGGAAGAAACAGACCGCTTGACCGAGCTGATAGAAAACCTGCTGGATGCTTCACGACTGCAAGCTGGTAGTTTTAGCCTGAATCTATCTGAGATAAAAATGGATCAGATTGCTTATGAAATGTCTTCCAGGTTTAAGACCAGGACGGACAAACATAACATCACGGTCCAATTCCCAACTGAATTCCCGACAATCGTCGGCGATCAAAAAAGATTAGAGCAGGTATTCTACAATTTGCTCGAAAACGCAATTAAGTATTCTCCCGAGGGAGGAGAAATCCGGATAAGCGGCCAGGTACGTTCGGAACAGATCATAATCTGTGTTCAAGATCAGGGTGCTGGCATTGCCCGCGAAGACATGCCCCATGTCTTCGACCGATTTTACCGAGCCGACGACGCGGCGAAGAATACCAAGGGGGCGGGGCTTGGTTTATACCTCAGCCGGGCAGTAGTTGAAGCTCATCAAGGAAGGATCTGGGTTGAGCCTCGAACGGAAGGTGGGGCAAGAATATGTTTTTCGATTCCCCGAGAGCGGAAATAATTGATTGGTTATAGAGATTAAGTATTGATTAAGAAAACGAGTCAGGAGTAGAAATGCCGAAAATTCAAACAAGTTGTCCGAACTGCAAACAGCCATTAATTGCTGACGTGCATCAAGTGATCGATGCTACTGAAAACCCTCAGTTAAAAGAACTTCTCTTGGCTGGCGGTTTGAATTTAGCTCAGTGTCAGGTCTGCGGTTTTCAGGGTCAGCTTCCTGTTCCACTTGTCTATCATGATCGAGAAAAAGAGCTTTTGCTCACTTTCACACCTCCCGAAGCCGGGAAAACTATGGAAGAAAAAGAAAGAGCCTTGGCGCCGCTTTTGAAACAAATTACTGAAAGCTTAAAGCCGGAGGAAAGGAAAGGATACCTCTTTCAACCGCAAGCGATGCTGACAATGAACAGTCTGGTAAAAAACGTGTTGAAAGCAGATGGTATCACAGAGGAAATGATCGAGGCCCAACAAGAGCAGATGAGATTACTCGATCTGCTGTTCTCTCAGGAAGGCGAGGCTTTAAAGAGGACCATTCAAGAGAACCAGGAAAAATTTAACCGGGAATTCTTTGGCCTATTTGCTGAGATCGCCCAGCGCATTCTGACGAGTCAGGACGAGAAATCACTAGAGAAGATCAGGACCATCCAGGATCTCCTCGTTGAGGAGACCGAAGTAGGGCGTCAAATTAAATTAGAAGCTGAGGATATTCGAGCAGCCACAAAATCATTAGAAGCGTTAGGGAATAACCTTACCAGATCCTCCTTATTGGAGCTGGTTGTAAATGCACCCACGAGAGAACGAGTAAAGGCCTATGCATCACTTGTTGGGCAGGCTATGGACTACGAGTTCTTCCAGCTGTTCACTGAAAAAATAGAAAACAGCGATCAGGAAAAGCGTAAGGAACTTGTTGAACGGCGTAATATGCTGTTGAAAATATCAGAGGAAATCAGACAGCAAGTAGAAGCCAGGATGGCTAACGCAAAGAAAATCATCGATAAAATCCTTGAGAGCGAGTCCTTGGAAGAAGCGATCGCCCGAAATATTGGCGCGATTGACCAGGTTTTTGTGGATGCACTAGCCAGAGAACTTCAGGAAGCTGAAAAAGCAAAGGATAAGCAGCGGGCGGAAAAAATTAACCAGATCCTGCAGATTCTTCAGCGGCTGTCTTCGCCACCAGAGTTAGAAGTTGTAGAAGAACTCTTGGAGGC
>JARROG010000284.1:0-2823 GCA_037384185.1 Anaerolineales bacterium
CGATCCTCTGGGATTCCTCATCCTCAATGTCTTCAAGCTGTTCGGTTTTTCCCTCTAATCCAATCGGTGCCCCTGCCGGGTCGTCTTCCCTGGCAGGGGCACCATTGATATCATACATAATCATTCTGGAGTCATGATGGGAAAATTCCACATCAGGCTGGTTGGTGGATGGTGCGGCAACCGCATGACAATGGTCCGGGAACATCTCACCCAACTGCTGGCTGAAAAGGGATATCAGGTCAAAATTGATGAACAGAGCATCTGGGAGAGCTACGCCCCACCCCAGCACGTTGACCTGGTGCTCCAGCTGATGCCTGCTTTCTCACCTGAAGAGTTGACTCCCCCATCCTTGCTGGTACGGTCTTTCGTAAGGGATTTCGACCACCCGGAAACCCTGGAAAGGGTTCTCGAGGCAGTGGCAGAATACTACTTTGAAGAGGAAAGCACTGCTCAAGTGGGATAGCTTATGCAAACCGGCTTATATCTGGATTACTGCGCCACCACACCGCTTCATCCCCGGGTTTTGAAAGCCATGCAGCTTGGGCTGGAAAGAGACTTCGGAAATCCATCCAGCATGCATCTCTATGGTAGAAAAGCACGTCAGCTGGTAGAAGAAGCCCGAAATCAAGTAGCAGCTGGTATCGGCTCCTCTCCTGAGGAGATCATTTTCACCAGTGGAGCGACGGAATCAAACAATCTGGCCTTGAGCGGCACTCTTCACCAGCTGGCTCCGAAAAAGAACCACCTGATCACCACCGCAATTGAACACCATGCAGTCCTGCACTGCGCAGAAGCGCTGGAAAAGGACGGCTTTCAGCTCACAATTCTTCCGGTTGATGCCAGCGGTCTGGTTTCAGCTGACGATCTCCTCAACAGCATCCAACCTGATACCGGTCTGATCTCGATCATGATGGTCAACAACGAGATCGGGACTCTCCAGGATCTGAGGCCGCTGACAGAAATCGCCCACGAGAACGGGATCTTGTTTCACACAGATGCTGTCCAGGCCCTCCCCTGCCTCGAAGTGGACGTCCAATCCCTGGGAGTTGATCTCCTATCCCTCTCTGGTCACAAGATCTACGGGCCAAAAGGGATCGGGGCTCTCTATCTTAAGGCAGGCACAGCTCTCCAGCCAAGCTTCTACGGCGGGTCACAGGAAAACAAACTGCGTCCGGGCACTGAAAACGTTCCAGGGATTATAGGACTGGGAACAGCCATGTCCCTTCGAACCGGGAACCTGGCGTCACGCCGCGCTCATCTGCAAGACCTCAGAGAAACCCTGATCCGCGGATTAAAAGAAATCAACCCGGGCTGTTCGATCAACGGCTGTGCTGAACAGCTCTCACCCCACGTGATATCGGTATCATTCCAGGATACAGATGGTGAATTACTGCTGTTCCACCTCAGCCAAGAGGCAGTCGCTGTTTCACTGGGCTCAGCCTGCACATCCGAAGACCTGGAGCCATCCCACGTATTATCAGCCATCGGACTTCCACCAGAGCAGATCGCGGGCACTGTCCGGATCTCACTTGGAGAGCCGACAACCCCCCAGGAAATCGAGAGATTCCTGAATATCCTGCCTGCTGCTCTAAAGCGTGCAGCGGTCAAATGAGAAGATAATGGCTCGCAAACCCTCGAAAGACCGCGTCAATAAATTAGCAGATGTGGCGGAAATGTACTATCTGGAAGGCCTGACGCAATCCAAGATTGCCAAGAAAATGGGCGTAACCAGGTCAACTATCTCCAGGATGATTACGGAAGCCCATAAAGAAGGCATCGTCAAGATCAAAATCCAGCGGAAATTCTCATATAACAAAAAGCTTCAATCAGAAATGACCCAGGAATTCGATCTTCTGGACGCAGTGATCTACAACGGGCAGCCGGAAAGCGCTGAACGTTATTTGACGCACCTGGGCGCTGTCGGAGCCCTGGCCCTCAAACCATATCTCAAAGATGATATCGTTCTGGGCACCGCATGGGGAACGACCCTGAACGCCACCATTAATGCCCTGGAAATGGATTCTCCTCTCCACAATATCAAGATTGTCCAACTCGTAGGAGCACTGGGAGAGAAAAGCCTGGATATCGACGGTCATGAGCTGGTTCATGATTTGGTAGACAAATTGGGGGGAGAAGGTTACTACCTGAACACTCCCTACATCGTTGACAGCCCGGAGACCGTAGAAGCCCTGATGAGCGTTCAAAGCGTTTGCGAGACCATGGAGTTGATGAAAGAATGCGACGTGGGCCTCTTCGGGATCGGTAGCTTGAAATTAGATTACTCCACCTTTTTCAACGCTGGTTACCTGGTACTGGATGAGATGAAAGGGCTGGCCGTTCATGGTGCAGTTGGCAATGTTTGCGGTTTATTCTTCGATATCCAAGGAGAATCAACTGCCCGTGAGTTTCAGCAGCGTTCACTGACGATCAGTAAAAAAGACCTGGTCAGTATACCAACCCGCATTGGAATCGCTGGCGGATCAGGGAAAATTGACGCTATCCTGGGAGCATTACGTGGGAAATACATCAATATCCTGGTGACAGACGATAACACAGCCCGGGAAGTACTCAGGACTATAAAAAACAATTAAGGAGAGTAAGGTACAGCATGTCAAACGAAGAGAAGATCCAAGCAGTAAACCAAGCAGTATTGAATGGTGCGATGGCAAAGACAGCCGAACTGGTCCAGGAGGCAATTGACGCAAATATTGGCGCCAATTCCATCTTGCAGGACGGCTTGATCGCTGCCATGGGAGAAGTTGGCAGATTGATTGAATCCGGCGAATGCTATGTTCCGGAAATGTTGATATCGGCAAAATCGAT
>JARROG010000285.1:0-2772 GCA_037384185.1 Anaerolineales bacterium
TTATCGGTGATGACTTCCCAAACTCCTTTGGCGCCCGTGTTGAATATCCCGGGCTGCCCGGCGATTCCAGAAGTATTCACTGGAACACTAGCTCACTATATCGTCTTTGGAGCCTTGCCAGAACTGGACAGCCTCAATCGCCCGCTGACCTTTTACGGGAAAACCATCCATGAACGCTGTTTGCGGCGCCCCTTTTATGAGGCCGGCAAGTTCGCAGGCTCTTTCGATGATGAAGGCGCGAAGAAAGGCTGGTGCCTGTATAAACTGGGCTGTAAGGGTCCCACCACCTATAACGCTTGTGCGGTGATGAAATGGGATCAGGGATTGTCGTTCCCGGTCCAATCGGGCCATCCCTGCCTGGGCTGTTCCGAACCTAATTTCTGGGACGGCGGAGGATTCTATCAGGGTCAGTCTGCCCCCCTCACCAGACCTGAGGCAACTGCGGTGGGTGCTGCGGTGGCGGCAGGAGCTGTCGCAGGAGCGGCGGTTTCTTCCATCGGCCGGAGCAAAAAGAAGGTGGAGGAAGAACCTGCAGAGGATAAGGACTAGGAGATAACGATGGACTGGTACACACTTCTTGATTTTACCCGCGGACCATTATTCAAGGTCGCGTGGCTTGTATTTGTGGGCGGGATGGCTTACCGCCTGGCCAGGGTGATTTTCCTGATCTGGAAGAGGGATCAGGTCCCCGCCGAGGGAAGTGAGGTGGGCGGAGTGGTCAAATCTTACTTGAAAGGCGTTCTGGTCTGGCCTTTCATCCCTTGGGTCAAGAGAACTTTCTCGAAGAATATGGTCACCTACCTGGCTGGTGGTTTGTTCCATCTGGGGCTGCTGGTGGTCCTGATCTTTGGAACGCCGCATATGCTCGCCTGGAAAAGTCTGTTGGGCTTTGGATGGCCCACGCTGCCGCTGCCTGTGACCGATTGGCTGGCTGCGGTCGCCATCGTGGCCATGGTTGCCTTGCTGATCAACCGCCTGGTAAATCCGGTCATGAAGCTGATCACTGGACCGGCAGAAGGGCTGAATTGGACTCTGGTGTTCCTGCCAATGATCAGCGGTTATCTGAGGACCCACCACCTCATCAATCCCTAGGAGAAAGCCTTTTCGCTGCACATGCTGACAGTGGATTTCCTCCTGATCTGGATTCCGCTCAGCCGCATATCGCATTTCATGTTCTATTTCTTCTCCCGCACCATCCAGGGGGTTTATTTCGGCAAAAGAGGAGTCAACCCCTAATAGAGGTCAGATATGGAAACCCAAAACGCAATTGATACATTTATCAGGGAAACCGGATCCCGGGTGGGGTCTCAGCTGGAAGCCTGCACGCGCTGCGGGATGTGTGCTGAAGCCTGCCATTTTTACCAGGCTACCGGTGTTCCCGAGTACGCCCCGGTTTGGAAATTCGAACTGCTCAGGAAAGCTTATGAGCAGCGCTTTACCCTGGGCGGCAAAATCAAACTGGCTCTGGGAATTGACAAGCGCGTCACAGAAGAAGAGTTGAAGGAATGGAGCTCCTATGTCTATCATGCCTGCACAATGTGCAATAAATGTGCTTTGGTATGCCCAATGGGGATAGATATCGCTCATTTGATCGCTGATGTGCGAGCCGGCATGGTGGCTGCGAATGTCGTTCCCTCCGACCTGGAAGAGGCAGTCCAGAAGCAGCTCAAAGAGGGCAGCCCCCTGGGTGTCACAGATGATGTCTTCGAGGACCGGCTAGACTTCGTTATGGATGAGTGGGAAGTCGACATCCCTGTGGACAAAGAGGATGCTGATACCCTGGTGGTGTTCTCATCCATCGAGATCATGAAGTTCCCCCAGAACCTGGCTGCTATCACGAAGATCCTCAATGCAGCCGGAGAGAATTGGACATTAAGCTCAAAAGCTCGGGAAGTGGTGAATTTTGGATTGTATGAGGGAAGCAGGGCTCATACCAAGCTAATCCTTAAACGCTTGCTGGACGGAGCTGCCGAGCTCGGTGTCAAGAAGATCGTGGTCACTGAGTGCGGCCATGCTTATGATGCTCTGCGCTGGACATCCTACAACCTTTTAGATGTTCCCCCAGATCTGGAGATCACCCATATTGTCGGGTTGATCGGTGAGTATTTAGAGTCCGGGCGCATCAAACTCAAGGAAAAAGCTTTCAATGAGGGCACGATCACTTTCCATGACGCCTGCAAGATCCAGCGCAATGGAGGCCATATCGAGGAGCCCCGCAAGGTCATGAAGATCGTGGCCCCGGATTCCTTCAAAGAAATGACCCCCAATAAAGAAGGGGCGATCTGCTGTGGTGGTGGAGGAGGTGTGATCGCGATCAAGGATGCCGATCCACTGCGCTATGATGTTTTTCAACTGAAGATGGACCAGATCAAGGAGGTGGGCGCAGACACGGTGGTGATGGCCTGTTCGAACTGCCGCTTGCAGTTCACCGATTGTGTTGGGCATTTTGATCTGGATCTCAAAGTGGCTGGCTTCGCCCAAATGGTGGCCGATGCCTTAGAAAATTAGGAGGTACTCAATGGCGGCATCTTTTACGCTTACGCCTGTTGAAAAAGGGATCATGCGCTGTATCCATACCGAAAAGTTCTCACATGAAGATGTCCGGTCACTGGCAAATTTCCTGGCAGATTACCATGGAAAATTGTTAATCGACCTGACGGAAACCACTGGTGAGGAATGCGCCAAACAGCTTAAACAATTCCGCCCCATGATGCCCACAGCTGCGATCATCGGTGTTGACCTTGACCCCGCGGATCTAGAGATACCTGACAG
>JARROG010000286.1:0-2769 GCA_037384185.1 Anaerolineales bacterium
ACTTTTAGTCCCGATTCAATGCAGTTTACTCTGGATCCGACCGGTGTGGCATATTCTGTGATGGATTCCATGATTATGACCATTACCAACACCGGTTTAGGGCCCCTTAATTTTGAGCTTACTGATGAGGATGTTTTTGGAGATTATTCTGGGTGTGTTTTATCTGGTCAACAGGTTGATCTGGTGCCTGGGGAGGCATATTATTTGACCGCAGTATTTGATGGAGATCCCTCCGGGCATAAAATCAAGACGAAAATCCGGATCTGCACGAAAGACGACCTGGGCGGTGATTGTTTGACGAAAACAATCACGCACACTCCCTGATAAGCATGTCCGCTTAAGGGTATTTTTCCGCTAATAGTGTCTGGATGGCAGCTTCTGTTTCTGCGTAATTGCCTTCTCCAATATGGCGGTAGCGAATGGTGCCTTTTTTATCTATCAGGTAGAGAGTAGGCCAGTAGCGATTGTGATAGGCCTTCCAGGTTTTTCCCTGGTTATCCTGTGCGACGGGGTATTCAATACCCAGGCTCTTAACCGCCTTTTTTAAGTTGCCAAGATCCTCTTCGTACGAAAATTCCGGGTAGTGATTTCCAATGATCACTAATCCCTGGTCTTGGTACTCGTGATGCCAGGTTTTCAGTGTCGGGATGACATGCTGGCAGTTAATGCAGCCGAAGGTCCACATTTCCAGCAGGACCACTTTCCCCCTCAGTTCCCCTAGCCGCAGCGGCTGATCGGTGTTGAGCCAGATCTCATTAGCTAGCTCCGGTGCCTGGCCCAGATCGGATAAATCGTCAGCAAAGGGAGTTGGGTCAATATCAACAGCAGAAAGGCTGCAGCCGGCCAGGATCGCTGTCAGTGCAATCAAAACTATCAGACCTTTCATAGTATGGTCCTTGTGGTTATTTGCGTCCCTACCTGGCAGGAACTCCGGATAAGGTTACAATAAAAATAAATAAACACTCCTTCAGGATAGAGATGATGATAGATGTGGTGAATCTTACCGATAAATTTTCATTGTTCACAGAGCAGTGGGCTCCCAGGGTAATTGCCCAGTTAAATGATTATCATTTCAAGATCGCAAAAATTCAGGGTGAGTTCATCTGGCACAGCCATTCAGAAACTGACGAGGTCTTCCTGGTCGTCGATGGTTCACTTACCATTCATCTACGGGATGGGAAACTCCAGCTTGAGCAGGGAGAGCTGTGTGTGATCCCTAGGGGTGTAGACCACAAGCCTGCTGCTGAACATGAGTGCCAAATACTGATGATTGAACCGGCCGGTACACTCAATACTGGCGATGCCGGGGGGCATCGCACCATAGATAATGTGGAGTGGATTTAGGGTTGCTCTAAAATCCTTACCGCAAGGAAACCTTCAGACCAATGAACTCAAAGCTCTGGAAACCGGGTGTCTTTCATGGAAACAGGCAGGACCAGCTGTTTTTCGAGGGCTGGTACTATAAGATGATTTCCCCAGAGAGGCAAGAACGCTGGGCAGTGATACCAGGTGTTTTCTTCCATCCGGATCCCCAATTACGGCACAGTTTCATTCAGGTCCTGGATGGCACCAACAGTCTTGTCAACTACCACCGCTATCCGGTAGAGGAATTTCAGACAGCCGATCATGAGTTCAACATCCAGATCGCTGACAGTTCTTTTTCAGCAAATAGACTATCTCTTAATATAGAAAATGGCAGTCAAAGTATTAGGGGGGAGCTGTCTTTTCAAGACCTCACTCCCTGGCCGGTGACCCTGCTTTCGCCGGGTGTGATGGGGCCGTATCGCTTCGCCCCTTTCATGCAGACTTATCACGGAGTTTTGAGTCTGGATCATATTATCCAGGGCTGCCTGGAGATCAACGGCCAGGAGGTAGATTTTTCCAGGGGTCGGGGATATATAGAAAAGGACTGGGGCAGGACTTTTCCACGTGCCTATATCTGGATGCAGAGCAATCACTTTTTAGAGCAGGGGGTTTCCCTGACCGCATCCGTGGCGACGATTCCCTGGCTGACCGGCTGGTTCCGAGGTTTCCTGGTAGGTCTGCTTGTGGAGGGCACGCTCTATCGTTTCACTACTTATCTTGGCTCAATGATCAGCTCTCTTTCTCTCGATGACCATCATGTGAACTGGACTCTCGCCGGTGGAGCTAGAACAGCTTCTGATCCGCGTTTTTCGAAATATGAGATCACCATCCAGGCAGAGCGAAGCGGAGGGGGACTGCTGTCCGCCCCAGAATTGGATGGGATGACGCCGCGCATCCTGGAAAGCCTGACTGCGGTTATCGACGTCGAGCTGAAAGGTTTTCCCCGGGACGGTGGAGATCCTGTCCTGATCTATCAGGGTAAGGGAACCTGCGGGGGATTGGAAATTGCCGGGAGCATTGAAGAAATTATTGATTAAGATGAGGAGCAAGAAAGGTGATCGGGCTCTCTGAAAGGTGGAAGTTGGAAGAACCCCGGGCTAAAGTCGGAATGCTTTGGCTGGAAAATGTACGGAATGAACCCTCTCATCCTGCCCTTTCAGAGGCCTGCCAGGATCTTGAAAAGGAGCTAAGGGATCGTTACGGTGAGCTGGACAGGAAAAGGCTCCGGGAACTGCCGGTATTCTCTGCCTACGATTCCTTTTACCGGTCGTTCCGCAAGACTTACCATGTTCAGCTCCAGCTGGAGTCAGTTGTCTTCCAGGGCAAATCAATCAGCTCCCCTTCCGTTCTGGTGGGATGCATGTTCATGGCTGAGTTAAAGACCGGTTTGCTGACTGCAGGGCA
>JARROG010000287.1:0-2767 GCA_037384185.1 Anaerolineales bacterium
TTCTCAAGGTAAAGCCCCAGGTAGTCTTGAACAGGAAGAGGTAGACCAGGAATGCAACGAAGAGAGCAATGAAGAAACCCATATGAAACCGGATAGGTGGTTTGAAGAATCGGAATAGTTCTGCTGACTCCTGCACCGGGGCGCTGACGGGAGCAAAACCATCTGGGTTCTTCAAAGGGCCCCGCAGCAGGAACTCACTCAACCTGAAAGCGATGTAGTTCATCATGATGGTGTTGATCACCTCATGTCCCCCTGTGACTGCTTTCAACCAGCCTGGGATGAACCCCCAGATACCACCTCCCAGAAAGCCAGCGAGCAGGGACACGGGAACGTGAATGATCGCAGGAAGTCCTTTCAAAAATATCGCTGCGATTACAGCTGTGATTGCGCCGATGAAGAGCTGCCCTTCAGCACCAATGTTGAACAGACCCACTCGAAAACCTAGCGCAACTGCCAGGCCGGCAAAGATATAAGGTGTGGAGACAACCAGGCTGTCAAAGAAGGGGTTCACAGCTCGCCGGATTTCTTCAGCATCCCCGCTCTGGAAGGCAGAGACGATTTTGGCAGGATTGCCAACGGAGCCGTAGAACAAAGCTTCGTAAGTTTGCCAGATCGCCCCTGCACCTGCTTTGATTCCTTCCCAGAAGGATACGTTGAAGGCTTGATAGACAGATTCGGTGGTGACGGCTACCAGGATCCCTCCCAGCAGCAAACCGGTGAAGATCGCCAGAAAAGTAACTGTCAAAGGACTTTTAGAGACCTCTTCCAGGAATATTTTTCCCGAATCTTTCTTGTTTGTAGGTTCCTTTTTCTCACTGTCGCTCATAGAATTATTCCTTTATTTTCCAGGCAAAGAATACTCTCTATATTGGGGGTTAGGCTTCTGTAACTCCCGCCATCAGCAGACCAATTCGTTCTTTTGTAGCGTCCTTCGCATCTACGACAGCGATGATCTCGCCATTGAACATCACAGCGATGCGATCGGACAGCTTCAAGATCTCTTCTAATTCAGTGGAAACCAGCAAAACTGCTACCCCATCAGCTCTTTTCTCAAGCAGGCGTTGATGAATGTATTCGATGGAACCAACGTCAAGGCCGCGTGTAGGTTGGGAAGCGACCAGGAATTTGATTGGGCGGGAAAATTCCCTGCCCACAATCACTTTCTGCTGATTTCCACCTGACAGTGACCCCACCGGGATCAATGGGCTGGGGGTGCGAACGTCAAAGTTTTCGATGATTTTTTCTGCATTCTTCAGTACTTTATCTTCTTGAAGGATGACGCTGCGTGCGAAAGGTTTCTTATAATATGTATTCAGAACCAAATTATCTGCAATCGTGGCTGTGAGCACCAGACCGTCGTGCTGGCGGTCTTCAGGTATATGCGCTGATCCAAGCTCTGTGATTTTCCTTGGAGAGGCAGTAGTGATATCCTGGCCCATCAAACGCAGTTTTCCAGCAGCAGGATGGGTCAATCCGGTGATGGCCTGGACCAATTCTGTCTGGCCGTTGCCCTGCACACCTGCGATACCTAAAATCTCACCACCGCGAACCTGGAAACTGACCTGGTTTACAGCAATGTTTCTCATGTGATCAAGTACTACGAGATCTTCCACTTCCAGGATGGTGTCCTGGATACTGGGGGGTTCCTTATCTACTTCCAGGGAGACATCCCGGCCAACCATCATGGCCGCCAGCTGATTTTGATCAGCTTCTGCCGGGGTCGTGGAGCCTACTACTTTTCCACCTCGAATGACGGTGATGCGGTCTGAGAATGTCAGCACTTCCCGTAATTTATGAGTGATGAAAATGATCGATTTTCCGCTCTTGACCAGGGACCGCATGATCGTAAACAGTTCATCCACTTCCTGCGGGGTAAGCACTGCGGTGGGCTCATCCAAGATTAATATATCTGCTTCCCGATATAGCAGCTTGATTATTTCTACCCGCTGCTGAACCCCGACAGGCAGATCACGGATGTAAGAATTCGGATCGACTTCCAGATGGAATTCATCGGAAATTTCACGAATCCTCTCGGCGGGGGTTTTTCGGTCCAGGAAGCCACCTGCCCGGAGAGTTTCATCTCCCAGAATTACGTTCTCTGTAACCGTAAATACCGGTACCAGCATGAAATGCTGGTGGACCATACCGATTCCTTGAGCGATAGCGTCTCTGGGGGAGGTGACCTCAATTTTGTTCCCGTTGACGTAGATATCCCCGGAATCAGGTGCGTATAGCCCATAGAGAACGTTCATCAAGGTGGATTTTCCCGCCCCATTTTCTCCCAGCAGAGCATGGATCTCCCCTTTATTGAGGGTGAGGTTGATGTTGTCGTTCGCTAAAACTCCCGGAAAACTCTTCGTTATTCCTTTCAACTCAAGGATTGGTTTCATATTTCCCTCGATTTGATGATTTTCAGTTGGTAGATGGCTGGATTTCGCAAAATTATACCATAGCGGGGTAGTGAATATTTGTCTTTCCCACTCATCAAACGCTCAGCTAAATCCTGGTGGTTGTCTGACTTGAGAAAAAGGGAGAACAATTAATTGCTCTCCCTTTCGTTGTTGTACTTAAGGATACTTTGGCTTACTCACCGATGTTTTCAAGGGTGATGCCCTGAGCTTCCATGAGGATGCGGATGCCGTCGAAGTTCTCATCAAAGATGGGAGCTACGCCGGTCCAGTCATAGAATTTCTCATTGCAGAGAGTCTCGTTGCAGGCGTCGGAGCCGACATAGTCGGTGACGGCGGAAACGATGACGTCTTTGAGA
>JARROG010000288.1:0-4238 GCA_037384185.1 Anaerolineales bacterium
ACCAAACAGTTACTAATCGTACACACCATGGAGGACAAATTTGACGGCAACTTTATCAATTACCTGTCAAACGATAAACTCCTCATCCTGTCATTAAACATCAACAATCTATGCCGACCGATTGTTTCTTTGGTAGTAGAACACACCAAGATGAACTGGCGATTGAGCTCAACACTAGATTTCCTGATTCTCGTGATTCTGCTTTTGGTACTTCTGACCGGGGCCGGGCTGGCGATTGCCCAGCAGCTGGCTGGCCTGGTCCGAGTCGTTCAGGAATTTACCAACAATCTCCCTCAGCTGGCGGACAACCTTTCCGCTTTCCTTTCCAAGTATGGAGTAATAGGGGATTTGATCAACCTCAACGATCTGGCAAACCGCATCCTGCAAGCACTCCAACCGCTTCTGGGGCAAGCTGGTTCGATCGTAGGTTCCGTTGCTACCGGCGCTGCGGTCAGTTTTGGCCGGATCGTTTTTGTGCTCATCGTGGCTTATTTCATTCTTTCTGAATCCGGCCAGGTAGGAGAGTTACAGATAGACCAGATCCCGCAATATGATTACGACATCCGACGAATGGGAAGGCAGCTGCGCAAGATCTGGGATTCTTTCTTCCGCGGGCAGCTGATCATTTTCTTGATGGTATTTGTCGTTTACTTGATAGTGCTCTCTGCTCTTGGAGTGCGTTATTCACTGGCATTGGCTGCCCTGACTGGATTGGCGATCTTCATCCCTTACGTCGGCTTATGGACGACTGCCATTGTAATGGTGCTGGTCACCTTTTTCCAGCCGGGAAATTATTTTGGCCTGCAGCCCTGGCAGTACTCAGTAATGGTGTTAGCCATCGCTTTGGTGATCAACTTTATTTTTGATAATTACATTTCCCCTCGTTTTTTGGGCAGGACGCTGGATATCCACCCGGCAGCTGTACTCGTGGCGGCTTTGTTCATGGCCAGCTTATTCGGCTTAGTCGGGATTTTTCTAGCTGCGCCAATAGTGACCACAGTGAAAGCAGTTGGGGTCTATGTCTTCCGAAAGATGTTCGATCTTGATCCCTGGCCTGCTGCTGAGGTAGCTGCTAAACCGGTTGAGTTCCCCTGGAAGAGCTGGTATCGTGGTGTGCAAGACTGGGTGGAGCGGATCCGCAAGAAACGAAAACAGGATCAGGAGTAGATAAAATAAAAAAACCTGCTGAGCAAATCAGCAGGTTTTTCCGTTAACTTGGTACGTCTACAGGACCACGCTGGCAGGTGAGTAAAGAATTTCCTGGATGTTAACGATTTTCCTGCGCAGGCTCTTGTCTTGTTCCAGTAGGTCTGTGATCTTATCATGGCCGTACATAACAGTTGTGTGGTCACGGCCTCCCAGCATTTCGCCGATCTTGGGAAGGGAGAGTTCAGCTTCTTCCCGGAGCATATACATAGCCACCTGCCGGGGAAACGCTACCCGCTGACTCCGACTTTGGCTGAGCAATTCTTCCAGACTCAATCCGTATTCCTGGGCGATGGTCCGCAGGATCCGCTCGGGTTCGATCTCGCGGGCCTCTGGCATCAGGTCGGCCAGGGCATATTCCACCAATTTTTCGTCCAGCACCATTCCCCGTAAATCAGCATATGCCATCAACCGGGTCAGCGCGCCTTCCAATTCTCGGATATTGGTTTGGAAACGGTGCGCAATATCTTCCAGGATCGGGTCTGGAAGAGAATATCCCATTCTCTCGGCCTTGGACTGTAAGATGGCCAGACGGGTCTCAAAATCAGGGGGTTGGATATCTGCTGCCAGTCCCCACTCGAATCTGGATCGCAGGCGTTCTTCCAGGGTGAGCATGGCCCGGGGTGGGCGGTCTGAAGTCATCACAATCTGTTTGTTCTGCCCGTGAAGGGTGTTAAAGGTGTGGAAGAACTCTTCTTGAGTGGACTCTTTCCCGGCAATGAATTGGATATCATCGATCAGCAGGACATCGATGCGCCGATATTTGTCCCGAAAAGCCTGGGTCGTGTGACCGCGGATAGCAGTAATTAGATCATTGGTGAATTCCTCTGAAGATACGTAGAGCACCTCCAGATTCTGGGCTTGGCAAACATTGCCGATGGCATGCAGCAGGTGGGTCTTGCCGAGTCCAACCCCGCCATACAGGAATAGGGGATTGTAGGTTTGGGCAGGCTTCTCAGCAACTGCAAGAGAGGCTGCATGGGCCAAGCGGTTGCTTGGCCCCACCACAAAATTCGTAAAGTTATAGCGGAAGTTGATCGATACCCGCTGGGATTGGGTCGCCCCAACTTCCCTCAGGTCAGGCGCAACCTCCTCCAGGTAATCTTCTTCTGAATTCTGGGTAATCTTGCTGGAATTATTCTTGACGACAAAATTGACATCCACCTGGCGGTTTAATGTACCGGTCAGCATCTTGACAATAGTGCTTTTCAAACGACTGTCGAGCCAGTCGCGGGCATAGGCGTTGTGAACGCCGATTTGAAATTCACCATCAGAAACCTTGAGAAGTTCCGCATCGCGGATCCAGGTATCGAAAGCTGCTTTGGGCATTTCCAGTTGGAGTTGCCCAAGGGCTGCTTGCCAAGCTTGCTTTCCTTCCATTAATTAAACCTCCTCACCATTTCAGAATAGAATATATTTTTACTCCCGGCGATATGCCTTCCGGAGGTTTTCCCTGATCCTGCTTCAGGTAGCTTGAAATGGTGGATCTAAATCCCAAAAAGGGGGGGAACGCTTCATGCTCTATTTTATCGGAATGGCAATAGGCAAAAAACGATTTATTAAGGTTGCTAATCTTAAAGAAATGATTTGTCATTGCCATTAATTCTTTGACCCTACTTGAGTATTGTTTGCCCAAGGATTTGGGGTGCCACACTATGACAACCCATATGTATGGGGGTTGTACTGAAGTTCCTGGCGATAAGCTTAAAATATTCAAATTCTAAGAGGTCTCTGTGTCTCAAATTTTGATCCATGAACTTGAATCTTAGATAGTTAATGGTCCTCTATCAATTTCTTAAGGTTCGGTTTTATTCCTCTATTTATCTTTGAAGACATGTTTATACCTCTCCCGGATGCCGGAAACAGGCTATATCTATGCTGGATCGTCCATGCCTGAAGCCGGATACATTATGTTAGAATTTGAGACATGAAGGAGAAAGGATCGCCGACCATCCGATCTGTGCTGCCCATAACTTTCCTGCTGGCTATTCCTGGTTGGTTTGGCCTGGTTTATCTGATGACGCAGACAATTCCCGATCTGGGAAACCGCTGGTTGTTCTATGTGTCGATTGTTTTTGCGCTTACTGGAACATCTATCCCCTTGGTAGCATTTTTGAATAGGGTTATTCGGTTCCAAGGACCGGTTTCGTTTGAAACGATAATCCGGGAATCGACCATGATCGGCACTTTTACCGGGATCATGATCTGGCTCAATAAGGGGCAGGTGCTGACATTTGGGCTGGGGTTGATCCTTGCGGTAGGCTTACTGCTGATCGAGCTGCTTCTGCGCTTGCGGAGTCGAAGCGAGTGGCATCCAGTGCAGGATCCAGACGACCGCTGATTTCTCCAGAAGGAATACAATCATGAGTGAATTAAGTCAGCTGCCCTCTGTAGACCAGATCTTGAATGAGCCCCGGGCGAAAACCCTGGAAAGGCAATTCGGACGCCAGCCCCTGCTGGATGTGGTCCGGAGTTTGCTCGATCATATCAGAAGAACATTTCTGAAAGAGGGTGGTGATATTCCCGATCTGGATGGAATCTTAGAACTCGCTGCAGCAGAGCTGCAAGCGCGTTTGCAGCCTACGCTGACACCCGTTATTAATGCGACAGGTGTAATCGTCCATACCAATCTGGGCAGAGCGCCGCTCAGCGAAGCTGCCCGGGAGGCTGTCGCCCAGATAGGAGGGGGCTATTCCAGCCTGGAGTTTGACCTGGAGGGTGGGGGAAGAGGTTCACGCTTGATCCATGCTGAATCCCAGTTCAGGGAGCTGCTGGGCGTAGAATCTGCTTTGGTGGTGAACAATAATGCCTCAGCTGTTCTACTTGTTCTGACTGTCCTCACCCGTGGAAAAAAAGTGATCATCAGCCGCTCTCAGCTGGTGGAGATCGGAGGAGGGTTTCGGATTCCTGATGTCCTGAGGCATTCAGGAACTGATCTGGTCGAGGTTGGTACAACCAATAAAGTTCATTTAGCTGATTATCAGCAAGCCTACAGCTCCGATACAGGGGCTGTAATGCGGGCGCACACCTCG
>JARROG010000289.1:0-3082 GCA_037384185.1 Anaerolineales bacterium
TACCAGTCGGTTTCGGGCGCGGGCAGCAAGGCCATGGAGGAACTCGCCCGGCAGACCATGGACCGGCTGAGCTTCAAGGATGTAAAACCCTCGGTGTTCGCCCAGCCCCAGCGACGGCGTGGTCCAGGTCAGCTTCTGGGAGTATGAAGGTGTGCTGCTCCTGGACAACGGGAATATCATCAACGCTGTTCAGGAGGCCAACGGGTCCGTGATTTCTGGCCAGGATGCCGTGAAGCTGGTCACTGAAAAAGCCAAAGAGAAAGATGGCTCCATCAATGTTTATTACCAGACCGGGGACATGGTTACCATGCTGGCCAGCGTCACGAAATGTAAAGCGGTCTACGAGAATCTAAGCACCGAGTTCACCAGCCTCGAAGCACTCATCGGCAAGCTCCAAAATGAGGATCATACTGGTTTTATCGAGGTCAAGATGAATGACAGCCGGCAGACCGGATATATCTTCCTGCTTGCTGGAGATCTCCGGTTCCAAGGTCCTCAACCGTATTCTGGAACAGATAAATACGGTAGGCGCAGTCTTCACTGTCTATCGATCTGCGGTCGAGGAAGCTCTGTCTGACAGCGAAGCCATCAAGATCAGCTACAATTTACCTCAGCTCCTGGAAGTCTGGGGCGTTGTGATCGGGACGGTGGAATCCACCGCGGATTCTCTGCTTAAAGAAGGTGATTTTTTGAAGGCGTACAAGGACAATTTGATCGCCAACGCGGATGAATATCCCTTCCTGGATCCTTTTGCCGCAAAGTTCAAGTACGCAGATGGTGAGGTCACATTCACAGGTGAGGTCACGAAGGAATTCAGCCGGGCGATTGCTAAAAGTCTTTCAGATACGATAGCAGATCTGGCGGTCAACGCAGCCCTGGGAGATAAAGAGCTCTTTTTGCCTATCCGGGCCAACCTGACAGAGAGCACTGCGAATCACCGGGAGGCGATCCAGCGCTTCAATATCAACGGTCTTCTGCCGGAATTGTTTTAGTTTTCTAGGAAGGATATGAAAGCAGGACTGCAGGAAATTAACGAAACAACAGGCGTTTGGGGAAGTATGCTCTGCAATAATCAGGGAGAGATCATTGAGAATCTCTCTCCACCCGCCCTGAATAAGCCCAGCCTGGAAAATATATCCAGGCATGTGGTTGAGCTCCTATCCGGGACTGCGGAGAACCTGGCTGGTTTAAAAGAAGTCGTTTTCCATTTTCGGGATCGCAAGGTGCTCGCTCTCGATCTGAAGCAGGCGGTGCTGATTGTGATCTGCACTCCCAGCGTTGATATCCCGCTGCTGAGGATGAGCGTCAATGTGGTTCTGGCCCGCTGGGAGGACGATGCTGCGGTCCAGAAGCAGTTAAAAGCGCAATTTGTGGAAAGATTGTGAGCCAGTGATTTGGAATGATCAAGACAGCGATTGTAGATTTTGATTTCAGGAGAAAAACATGGTTGAAGTCCTAAGAGGAAATCTTGCCCAACTCTCATTGTTGGACATTTTGCGCATGCTCAGTTCTGGGAGCCGGACCGGGAGACTGGATGTGCGCCAGGGAGTCAAGACAGGTGAGGTCTATTTACAGCGCGGCAGTATTGTCCATGCAGCGACCGGGGCCCAGATGGGAGAGAAGGGTGTCTTTACCTTGATGGGTTGGCTGGAAGGTGAATTCAGCTTTACTCCCGAAGTGGAAGCGCCTGAGCGATCGATCGAAACCCCCACAGAACAGCTGCTGCTGGAAGCTTCCCGCCAGGCAGCTCAGTGGGAAGACATTAAAGATGTGATTTCATCAATTGATGCCGTGTTCAATATCAATCCCTCCGGTTCAACCAATACAATTAGCTTGAAACCAATCGAGTGGCAGGTGCTTGCCCAGATTGATGGTGAGAAATCTGTGGCGGAAATTGCCGGAGTGCTCAATCTGCATGAATTTGAAGTTGCCCGCATTGTCTACAGTCTGGCTACTGCCGGTTTGCTATATGAGGTCACCGGAGTAAAAAGGACTTTCAAGGAAATCGTCGAGGAAAACTTCTTTGAGCAGCTGACAGAGAATTTCACGGAAGTGATGGGACCGATCGGGCCGGTGATCATCGAGGATGAGATCAAGATGATGGGAGAAGCCCGGGATGCTTTTCCGCAGTCCAAGGCGGCTGAATTGGTTGAGCGAGTCAGCCTGGAAATTGCCGATGGCGCGAAAAGGGCTGAATTTCAAAAGAAAATGGTACAGGTATTAAAAGGGAGTTAGGGTTCCTATAAGGCAGGGCTAATCAACCGGCAGAGCAAACTGCAGGAGGACATCAATGCAACTTTCAAATTTACGGCGATATATTGTGATCGGTGGTCTGGTGGTGATGATGTTGGTCCTTTCATCGATCTACACTGCTATCAATCTGGGTACCTCCCTGAACCTGACCATATCACTGACTAACCTTCAGGAAGGGGTGCAGGCAACCAATAGCATCATTGACGCCTTGGAAGATGAACGTATTGCCATCGGTCAGTATCCCCTGACCGGCAGCGAGGATCTGCTGACCCGGATCGATGATGCCCAGGCTGTCTATGATCAGAACTGGCAGGTGGTTACCAGGGTCTTCGGGTCCGAGCAGCCCCAGCTGCTGGCAGATATCGAGGAAACCAGGGCAACCTATGTGAATTATATTGATGAGATCATTTCGGAATATCAATCTAATCCGGAGAACAATCAATCCACAGCGATCCTGAGGGAAGCTATTAACTTCTATCTGCAGAATCTGGGCCCGAAGATAGCCGACCTCTCAGAGCCTGCCATGCAAACGCTGATTACCCGGGTGGAGACTGAGCGGGCCCGGGCCAACCGTCTGGCCTCATTTGCTCAGATCGGCCTGGCCTTCAGTATCCTTGTCGGTATCTCGGTTGTGGTGATCGTTGTTGTGGTGATCGTGTTCAGCCGCAGGCTGATCCAGGCCATCCAGGCTATCGTGGATGCTGCCAACGACATCAGCCGGGGTGATATGGATGTGCCCATTGATGTGGACCAGGGCGGTGAGATCGGTGAGCTTGCCCAGGCTATCGACCGTATGCGCACCTGCCTCCGGGCCGCAATTGAACGTCTG
>JARROG010000290.1:0-4994 GCA_037384185.1 Anaerolineales bacterium
ATCCGAAAAGCGGATCCCCACTGCGTCATAGAGCGCGTTGGCGATTGCCGGAGCGGTCTGCACCATGACGTGCTCCCCCACACCTCGCGCTCCCCAGGGTCCATCTTCAACCGGAGTTTCCACAAAATCACCGTGGATCTTGCCGGGGATGTCCGCGATGGTCGCGATTCGGTAATCCACGAAGCTGGGGTTGATCACCTGACCATCCTGGGAGAATTTGATAGATTCGTAGGCTGAGCTCATGCCGTGTACAGCTCCCCCTTCGATCTGGGTCATGATCAGATCGGGATTGATAGCACGGCCGACATCGTAAACGCTGGCAATATTCAGAACCTCCAGCTGGCCGGTATCCAGGTCGACTTCTAAGTCTTCAGCCTGGGCGCCCACCGTGTAATGAACCACTGCCCGGGTTCCCTGGCCAGTTTCGGGATCCAGATTGGTGACGTAGGTGGGCATGAATCTACCACGGCCGACCACCGGACCTCCTTTCCATCCTTCAAAATTGTCGTTGGGCATTCCATAAACGACCATTTTGTCCAGGGGCTGCTCCCGTTCAGATTTATACGAGATCACTACCCCATCCTTGATGGTCAGGTTTTCGATATCCTCATCCCAGGCATCCGCTACTGTTTCCAGGATCTGAAAGCGGGCATCCTCAGCAGCCGCCTTGACGGCATTTCCCATCGACCAGGTCAGGCGGCTGGCGACAGTCTGCCATTCATAAGGACTGTACTTAGTGTCCAGCGGAGTTGAGACGGTGACATGATCATAAGGAACTCCGAGCACATCAGCCGCGATCTGGGCTGCCACAGTAAAGGCTCCCTGACCGATCTCCTGACCGCCTACTTCCACCTGGAGGGTCGCATCCTCATTAAAACGCACCACTGCAGCGCTGCCGGGGTTGGGCGGCATGGCGGGGGCCTTCCACATGATGGCAATACCTTTACCACGCTTCTTGTTGGGACCGGTGGGCTCTTCTTTTTTATCCCATTGAATCGCCTGAGCGGCCTTATCGATACAAGCTTCCAGGTCAATCGGGGTCATTTCCATCCCGGAAACGATCTGGTCGCCCGTTCTGACGCAGTTCAACCGGCGGAACTCTGCTGGATCCTGCCCAACCTTTTCTGCCAGCCGGTCCATGATCTGCTCCAAGCCCCAGTGGATCTCTGGCATTCCGAAGCCTCGCATGGCGGATCCAACCGGATAATTGGTGTACACACAGAGAGAATCAGCTTTGACATTGGGTACATCGTAAGGTCCAGTACAGGAGTACCCCGCCGCGCGGGCGATGTTTACGCCGTAATCGTTGTATGCTCCTCCTCCGAAATAATAAGTCAGCTCCATGGCCAGCAAATTGCCGTCTTCGTCGCAGCCGACTTTGATGTCCGACACCAGGGACTGCCGCACGGAGGTTCCCACAAACACCTCTTCCCGGGTCAGCCGCAGTTTCACGGGATGTCCAGGCACTGCCTGAGCCATGACCACCGCACAAGCCTCCATAGTGACGCCGGCTTTACCACCGAATCCGCCGCCAACCAGAGGCGCGATCACCCGCAGTTTATTATGAGGGATGCCTAATCCCTGAGCGATCATATCCCGCATGGCAAACGGCGACTGTGAGCTGGCCCACAGGGTAACCTGGCCGTTCTTTTCACTCAGCGCCACCGAGGTATGGGTTTCGATCGGCACATGTTCGATCGGAGGAAGGCGAAACCGGCCTTCAGCCACTGCTGCACAATCCGCGAAGGCAGCCTCGACATCACCCTTGCGGATTTTGAAATGTTCAGAGATATTGGTACCTGGTTCCGGGAAAATAAAATTGGCGACCGAATAGCTGCCAAGATCCGGGTGGATCAGGGGCGCGTCAGGTTGAGCTGCCTCGACCGGGTCGTAAATGGCCGGAAGCACTTCGTATTCAACCTCGACCAGCTTGGCAGCCTTAACTGCGATATCCTCACTGGTTGCAACCACGCCGGCAACCGGCTCGCCGTATACGCGGACTCTATCGTCAGCGAAAATGGGTCTGTCAATCAAATATAAACCCATCCGGGCGGATAAGTCCTTTCCGGTAACCACTGCCCGGACGCCAGGCAGCGCTTCGGCTTTTTTTGTATCGATCCTTTTGATCAAGGCGTGTGGATATGGGCTTCGCACCAATCTGCCGTAAAGCAAGTTTGGGCCAAATTGAATATCATCTACAAATACCGCACATCCAGTAAGTTTATCCAGTACATCAGTGCGCTGAACACTTTTTCCGACCAGTCCAGATTCAGTGATTGTCACCGGGCACCTCCCTGACGTGACGCTTCCATAACCGCATCGATAATGCGCTGGTATCCCGTGCAGCGGCACAGATTACCTACCAGTGCTTTTTGGATATCCTCCTCAGTTGGGTGTGGATTGCGCCTGAGCAGCGCGGTCCCAGCCATCAACATCCCCGGAGTGCAGAAGCCGCACTGGACCGCGTTCAGTTTCGCAAAAGCTTCCTGGAGCGGCGTCAGTTTTCCGTCCTTGGCCAGGCCTTCCACAGTGGTGACTTCCCGGCCGTCCAGCTCTACTGCCAGCACCAGACAGGAATTGACCGGCTCGCCATCAACCAGCACCGTGCAGGCGCCGCATTCTCCAGCTTCACAGCCGTTCTTCGTTCCAGTCAATCCCAGCATATCCCGCAGGACATGAAGCAGTGTGATATTAGAGGGTACTTGAAGCTGTTCCAGCTGTCCGTTTACAGTCAACGCATATTTGAGCTCTCTTGATTTTCTCTCGTTCAGCTAGTCTGCCGGAGCTGCTCCCAGATTGCTGTCAGCCCCTTGAGTGTGAGATTACGGACCATCTTTTTCTGATACAAAGCAGAAGCTCGGACATCCTCAATAGGTGCAGAGATATCCATTGCCGCGTCCGCAGCCTGGGCGAGCACCCCGGGGGAGAGCGGCTTCAGGCTGAGGAATTCCTCAACCGCCGGGACCCGGTAGGGCGTTGGTGCGGTAGAATTCAAGCCGATCCGAAAACTCAAGCCGGCAGGTACACTGTCATCTGGATATCCCAGGACTGCAACACCGACGATGGCCAGATCTCCCATCTTTGAACGGCCTATCTTGAGGTAAATACCTGCCGCTCCAGGCGGCGGATCTGGTAAGACAATTGCCTTGAGATATTCGTTTCCAGCCAGGACTGTCTTCCCGGGGCCAATCCAGAACTCCTGGGGGGCAATATTTGCAATGCTTCACCCAGCGCGGATATGGCGCCCGCTGTCTTAATCTATGAGGGTGATTTGATCTTTGCAAGTCCTGCCGGGGAGAGGCAAATATCAGCCCAGGAGTATCTGCCGCCTCGGCGAGGATTGGATATTTATCATTGATACGCTCGTTGCTGGAAAGCTGGTTCAGTGTGACCGCAGCACCCAGGACCAGGCCTGCTTCTGGATCATAGCTGATCTGCTGCATGCCGGGCAGTCCTTTGAGGTCCAGCATCAGTCCTGGACTTTCATCCCTATCGCGCATCTGGATGAAGAGATCGGTACCACCCGTGAAGAGCTTGATACCTTCTCCCTTCTCTTCCAGGAGCTGAAACACCTGGTCAGGAGACTCTGACTTTATATAATCAAATTCTGGTAATCCGGGCCGCGCCAACATGAGCTCAACCTCCTGCTGGAGTAATAATAGATACTACCCTTGACCGGAAGGTGATCGTTAACCTGCAGTGACCATCGCTGCTTAGAAATTCCAGCTGATAGCATGTGAAACTGTGGTCCTCAGGGCTCCCGGCCGTAGTTTTTTGATTATACACTGCCTCAAGAAAGCCAATGAGTTACGAATTTCCTGTTCTGATCGGTGCCTTATCAGCTCCCAATCAGATCAGGAAATGAATTTCGGGGGGTATATGGCTGGGTTAAATCGGGCGGTAAGAAGGAATTCATCCGAACCAGGGGATTTGACTGATGGTGTCCCGTTGATTCCGGGCAGCCAGACGGCTGGTCGCTAACTGACCCCCTAGAGCTGCTCGACAATCTCCCGGACCAAGCCTGGACCCTGAAAGATCAATCCACTGTAAATCTGCACCAGGCTTGCCCCTGCCTCCAATTTCTCGTGGGCATCCGCCGCTGAGCTGATCCCGCCAACGGCAATGATCGGCAGCTCGCCAGCGGTTCTGCGATGAATCTTCTGGATCATTGTCGTGCTCAGATCCCTGAGTGGCTTACCGCTTAAACCGCCTGCCTGGCCGGGATCAGGAACGATCAGCTTCTTCCGCTGGATCGTGGTATTGGTAGCGATCACCCCCTCTGCAGATGACCCCGTGATCGCGTCCAGGGCCTGATCGAGCTCGCTGTCGGTCAAGTCGGGGGATAATTTCACAAAGATGGGGGGAGCACGGTCCAAATCAACAGCTAATCTGTCCCTCTCAGCGACCAGCTCCCGTAACAGCTCAGCCAAGTAGGTTTTCTCCTGGAGCTGGCGAAGCCCCAAGGTATTCGGAGAACTGACATTGACCGCGAAATAATCCACCCGGTCGACAAACATTCTCTGGCAGGTCAGATAATCTTCAACCGCCCTGGCGTTCGGTGTATCCTTATTCTTTCCAATATTCAATCCCAGGATGACTTTGTCCCGGACAGGAGATGAACCACGCGGTGGGACTCTTTCTCTGGCAAACTCGGCTCCTCTGCCGGGAAACCCCATCCTATTGATGACAGCCTCCTGTGCCGGAAAACGGAAAATCCTGGGGCGGGGATTCCCGATTTGCGGGCGAGGTGTCACTGTGCCCAATTCAAGATGGCCAAACCCCAGGCAGGACAACCCTCTCCAGGCAGTGCAGTCCTTATCATACCCAGCCGCCAGACCAACCGGGTTCGGAAAGGTCAACCCGGCAACATTCACCGGCCGAGCTCTTGCAGGTCGGTACAAGCGGCGCAAGAGCTCACGCAGCGGATCCAGCCTGCCGATCAAAGCCATCAGCTCCAGGATCCTGCTGTGGGCCCGTTCGGGATCCATCGTGAA
>JARROG010000291.1:0-2737 GCA_037384185.1 Anaerolineales bacterium
TCAAGGACTGACCAGCATGGATGGGGGGATCAATGCTTGGATCTCTGCGGGATACCCTGTAGAGTATCCATAGATCCCCAACCTGTAAGCTCTAAGCTGAAATTGGAATCCGTTGCTTCCGCTTGCTTATTGATAGAATAGATTATTCAATAGTTTGAGGATACCAATCAGCTGACTGTTAACTGTTTACGGCTTCCAGCGTTTAGAGCCAGCCGGCCAGGAAGGGGACCAGCATTTCCTGGGGGGATAAGCCGCCGTGCCGGCCGATCAGCGGATTTGGTTTAGCTGCCCACCACCAGAAGGCATTTCCCCTGGCGGCGACAATCAGATCCCCGATGCGGTCCCCGACTGCGGGATAGACCGGTCCGGGGCCGAACAGGCCTGCCTGGATGGCATCTTCAGGTTCAAAGACTGCAAATTGCTCAGGCCAGGTTGTTCGAATATAGTCCTTAACCTCAGATTTAGCTCCCGGTTTAATGAAAAGATAAGCCAGCCGATTCTCACCGGTTGGCAGCAGATGGAGCATATCCGTGAATTCGGAGTGATGCCTTAAATCGTAGTTTTCAGCGTGTTTATCTGTTGTGATCTGGCCGTGATCTGCGGTAACGATCACCATGGTCTTCCCTTTCACTTCTCGTGAAATCTTCTCTAAGAAATAGCGCTCGAAGGCTGAGCTGAAGCTCAGGAATTCTGCCTGGGATCTCTCGCTGTCCGGACCATGCAGGTGGGATGAGCCGTCGATCTGGCCCCAGTAAGCCCAGACAAATTTCCGGGACGCGGACCCGCTTTCCAGCAGCTCCCGGATATTGATCCACATATCAGGTGCTGTGGCGATCGGATGGCGCTCTACCTCTCCCATGAACATCTGCGACAGGCCGGAATTGATAATCGAGTAGTGCTGAAAGACATGGCTCTCTATGCCGTTTTCCTTGAATTTTCAGGCAATCGATTTTACTGGCAGGAACGTTTCCGGATCGAAACCTGCCAACCTCAAATTCCCACCACTTGAACGGTAGGTGATAGGTTTATGTTCGATCATGTTGGCGGTGATTCCGAATTCTTTGAGCCACATCTCATAGCCCAGGATGCCGTGCTGGATGGCTGCACTGTCTGTCCAAAATGACGTAATTGCGGCGCAGGTTGTACTGGGACTGATGGAGGTCAGGGGAGCCAGCAGCCCAGTGTTCTTAATCTGGCTCCAGCCCGGGTTATTCCCGTCGGCCAGCCAGTGTGCCATTCTGTGATAGGCCAGAGCATCCAACAGCACAAGGATGATATTGTCAGGTTCTCCCCGAAGGGGGTCCAGCAGCTCCTGTTTCAAACCAGGATGCTGGAATCCTTTGACATTAAAAAGCTCTGCCACGCTGGGCAGAATATTGAGAATGGATTCCCCGTCGTAGCGAGGGTAGACGAAGTCCACCTCGTTCAACTGAGATTCGAGATCTGATTCCAGAGATTTACTGAAATATTTTTTTGTCAGGTCAGCCATGATTTCCTCATTTTAAATAACCCGGGACTCAGAAATTATATCCTTATCCTCTGAAAACAGCGGGTAGGGCTCGGATCGGGTAGAAAGTCACCCTTCCAGAGGATAATTTTTAAGTTTAAATGAATATTCTTTTATTATAATAAGCTCTACGACCCTGCTGTGAAAGCAAGTATACTCAGGATAATAGGAAAACCAGCAATGGACTCCCCTTTGTCGCTAAAAGATCGATTTTCACAGATATTCACGCCCCGAAGATTGCGCCATATCAGGGAAGCGCTCACGGGGTATTTGTTTATCTTACCAGCCCTGACCTTGATATTCATCTTCGGAATCTTCCCGGTGGCATTTGCCCTTTATGTCAGCCTGCATAAATGGCGCATCGTCCGGACAGATTACATTGGTCTGGAAAATTACGTGCGCGGGATCGGCAACCTGACCTATGTCGCCGCATTTTTCCTGGGGTTGGGGGCACTGGCCGCTGCTGTTTTGATCCTGCGCCGGGTGGTCAAGAACGCCCGGGAGTTGGGACAGCGTCCCTGGTTGCTGGTGATACCTGGTTTTTTAAATGCCTGGAGCGTTTACTATTTTCTTCGTTATCTGTGGTATCAGCAGAACGAGTTACAGGATATTGCAAATAAACTCAGGGGCATAGAGCGCAGTCGGGAACTATTCCTGCAGTATATCCGGGAGGCGTTTTACGCTCCGGACGTCTACCGGGCCTGGTATTGGTTCTCAGTTGTGCTGCTGGCTGCTGTGGTAGTCAATATTTTATCCTTGATCCTCTATAAAAAAGCCCAGGGTGCCAATTTTCTGTCTCAGTTCGGCCTGACCTGGATGGCACTGGGAGCTGGGGGAGGTCTGCTGTATTTCACCTATCAGCAGATCGTCCAGGCTTACCAGGCGGCGCTGGAAAGCGGGACCGATCCAGGCATCTGGCCCCAGGTGATCACCATCTCCGGGGGCATCATCCTGCTGATTCTGGGCTGGTTCAGCTGGAATTCAGCTCCGAAAACCAAGGAGAGCTGGAAGTTCTGGCTGCGGATCCTTGGAGCGTTTATCTTTATGGCGGGCGGTTGGCTGTTGATCGGGGAGATCCCCGTCCTGCTGGCTTCCGGGGATAAGGACCTCTGGAACGGACTGAAAGTGACGGTTTTCTTCTCGGCAGGCACAGTGCCCTTTCAGCTGACGTTATCCATGTTCCTGGCCATCCTGCTGTTCCAGAAGCTGTGGGGATCAGAGTTCTTCCGG
>JARROG010000292.1:0-3884 GCA_037384185.1 Anaerolineales bacterium
CCGCCTGCCCTCAACTGCCCAGAAAGCCATCAACCGATTCCTGGAGAGGTACGGTGTTCGGGGTTTGGGGGAGATCGACCTCGGCCGCCAGCGCTGGGAGGAGAACCCCACGCCGCTGATGCAGGCCCTGCAAAGCTATCTGCAGATTGATGACCCGGCTTTGGCTCCGGATGGAGTCTTCGAGCGCGGCCGGGATGCTGCAGAAGCTGAGATCGAACGCCTGGTCCAGGCGCTGGGGAAAAGCAGGGGAGGATGGCTGAAAGCCCGCCTGGCAGGCTGGGCAGCACGCCGGATGCGCTTATTGACCGGGCTGCGGGAAACGCCCAAATTCAGCATTATCCGGCTTTTTGCCTTTCTGCGCCGCGCCTTGCTGCGCCAGGGAGAAGTCTGGACTGCAGCTGGTTTGATAGATCAACCGGAGGATGTCTTTTACCTCAAGTTGGCAGAGCTGGATGCCCTGGCCGCGGGAGATGCCCGCGATTGGAAAATTTTGATCCACTCCCGGAAACAGGCTCATGAACGGGAAAGCTTACGGCGCCAGATTCCCCGCCTGCTGCTGAGCGACGGACGTGCGTTTTATTCTGGGGTCTCTCAAGTTGGCGATCAAGCAGAAGGCCAGATAATTGGCAGTCCCGTATCGCCCGGGATCGCGGAGGGAAGCGTCCGGATCGTGCTGGACCCGCATCAAGCCCAACTCCAGCCGGGCGAGATCCTGGTCTGCCCGGGGACCGATCCGAGCTGGACCCCGCTCTTCCTGGCTGCGGGAGGGTTGGTGATGGAGGTGGGAGGGATGATGACCCACGGCGCAGTGGTAGCCCGGGAATACGGCATCCCGGCTGTGGTCGGGGTTCATCAGGCAACCAGCCAGCTGCACACCGGTCAGCTCATCCGGGTCGACGGTTCCTCGGGGCAAATCACAATTCTGGAAGACTGAACATCAGTCTGATCTATCAAGCACCATTTTGTCGACCGGCTGGTTATTCCTATTGCGATCGAGTCCACCTTGCCTGCCGGATCTCAGGGAAGCCGATCGTATTCCTCAGCCATCAGCTTCAAAACATCTTCCATCAAATCCCGGTCGATCATTCCTGTTGAGGAGGGTGTAACATCTTCCATCAAATCCCGGTCGATCATTCCTGTTGAGGAGGGTGTTTCCAGAATCCGGCCTGGAATGCGGACACCTTCCAGATCAAAACCTTCCCGGCGCTTAAAGGCATATTTCTCATGCAGGATCTTCTTCCCGATTCTTTCGAGATCCTCCGGGGAATATTCTCTCCCGATCGCCGCCAGGGCCTGACTGATATTCTCGACTCTTCATTCAGCAGATTTTCAGCCAGTCCCTCAGCAGTGAGGGGCTGATCGTTCTTGAGGGATTTCTGGTCCAAACTGTAGCCCGCGCTGTCCAGATGGCTGTGGCGGGACCCGCTCAAATAACCCAGGTGGGCGCCGGGGCCGGTGTGGTAGCCCGGCATTTCATTGCCTCCAAAGCTGAGAGCAAACTCTTCACCGCCGTAGACGGAAGCCGCCTGATCCACACCCCGGGCCAGGTGGCGGTAGAATTCTGTCGGCTGGGAAACGATCCGCTTAATTGCAGAGATGTACCCGGATGCCTGCCCCCACTGGAGTGAGATCCCGTCTGTTTCTTTGGTGCTGATCAATTTCCTTTGCAGTGCCTCAGTTGCCCAGGCCAGGATCACCCCGGTCGACATCACATCCAGGCCCTGGAGTTCTGCTTCATCAATGACCTGCAGCATCCCGGGCACGTCATCGATTCCCAGCATACTGCCCATGGAATAAATCAATTCATGATCATAGCCCAGCATCAAGGTCTTATAGAAATAGGGATCATGGGGATAAGGAATTCTGAGGGCTGCCAGATGGATACAGGCCGCCGGACAATGGGCGCAAGCCACTCTCCGCCCCAGGTAATCCTCCCGCAGACGCTCACCAGAGATCTGTTCCGCTCCCTCAAATCTGCCGCTGGTCAGATTCCTGGTCGGCAGTCCGCCAATCTGGTTGAGGGGATTGACATTCATGGCTGTTCCCAGCTCATGGTACTTTTTCATCAATTCGGTTTGGGTGACTTCCCTGAAAATCTCGTCATAGATCCGCCGAAATGCCCTCTTGTCAGCTACCGGGAGGGAATGTTTCCCGCTGACAACCAGCGCTTTCAAATTCTTGCTGCCAAAGACAGCTCCCAGGCCCAAACGGCCAAAATGGCGGTAGGTCTCCGTGGTCACATTGGCATAACTGACCTGGCATTCACCTGCCCGCCCGATGCGCATGATCGATCTCAGCCCGCTGCCTTCTTCCCGCATGCGCAGGACAGATCCCACTGAGGAACTGCTGCGCATCCCCCAGAAGGCGCTTGCATCCCGAAAGACCACGCCGTCCGAGGTGATCACCAGGTAGACAGGCAGTTTACTGCGTCCCCGGATGACAACCGCGCCATAGCCTGCCATCCGCAAGGCAACCGCCGAGCGGCCCCCTGCATGGCTCTCCCCCAGATTGCCGGTATGCGGGGATTTGAACAGCGCGGCTGTTTTTGATGCCAGGGGATAATGACCTACCAGGGGACCCACCGCGAAGATGATCGGGTTCTCAGGTCCCAGCGGATCTGCACCTGCCGGGCAGTATTCGGACAGGAGCTGGATCCCGACACCCGTTCCTCCCAGATAATCCTCAAAGAGCTCTGGGCGTTCTTCGATATGGTAAGACAGTTTATTGAGATCGATAAAAAGCACCTTTGTCAATGGGTCTTTCAGGAATTCAGCCACAATTCACCGCCTCGATCTCTTCCAGGGCAATCACATCATAGGGACAATAATCAGCACAGTATCCACAGTAAACACAGATCTGCGGCTTCTGATGTTCTTGATCCCAAAAAACCGCGCCAAACGGGCAGGCCTCGATACAATTCTCGCAGCCAATACAAAGTTCAGCGCTAAATTTGACCCCGCCTCCCTCCCGGAAAACAAGTGCCTCAGTCGGACAGACCCTGGCACAGGGAGCGTTATCACAGGCGCGGCAGACGATCACCTGAAAACCCTTGGAGATCCCTCCCGCGGATTGGATATGGATGCAGGTCCCATCCAGACCCCCTTTTCCCAGCCTCCGCACACAGGCAAACATGCAGGCCTGGCAGCCTACACACAGATCGACATCGATCACAGACAATCGCTTCACCATATATTCACCTCGGTATCAACCTTCCTATGATACTACCGAGAAACCAAAAAACAGTCTGGATTCAGACTCGGGCGCCCTCTTCTATCCGGAAGCGCTCCTGTTTTCCCAGCCAGAGGTGCAGGGCGTAAAAACCCCCCATGGCGATCAGGCACACTCCGGCAGCCGCATACCACAAAGTGAAGGGATTGAAGTTGTCAAAGATCAGTCCCGCAGCGCTCGGTCCAATGACAGAAGGGATTCCCCAGGCCAGTCCGGAGACCGCCATGTAGCGGCCCCGCTTGTCCTCAGGGGCAAATCCAGCCACCAGGGTGCTGGCCGTGGGCATGTGAACCATCTCCCCCACCGTGATCACCACCAGCGCAAGCGCGAAGAGCCAAATCGATGAAACAAAACCGTACATCCCAAAGCCGATCATGTAGAAGAAGGTCGCCAGAACCATCATCAAGAAAGGGGGGTAGGGTTTGATCGCCCGCGTGGTCGGGAATTGGAACAGGATCACAGTGATCGGACTGGCGGTCATCAGCAGCCCGAATACCTGAGTAGGCACACCGTGGGTATCCCGAAGAAAGACAGACAGGGCACTGTACATCTGCAAATAAACCAGCAGCATCAGCATCGAGACCACCAGGAAGGCAATGAAAGGCAGATCCCGGCCGACTTCTCCGTAGCCAGCAAAAGTCCGGGCCATGCTTTCC
>JARROG010000293.1:0-5581 GCA_037384185.1 Anaerolineales bacterium
TTTGCGAATATCGCGCACGGCAACAGCTCGATCATCGCCGATAAGATCGCTCTGAAGCTGGCTGATTACGTGCTGACCGAGTCCGGTTTTGGCGCTGACATCGGAATGGAAAAATTCTTCGACATCAAATGCCGCTACTCAGGATTGGTCCCTGACGCAGTCGTGCTGGTCGCTACTGTCCGGGCACTGAAGATGCACGGAGGTGGTCCCAAGGTCACCGCTGGCGCTCCGCTGGATCCGGCCTATACCAGTGAGAATCTGGAATTGCTGGAGAAAGGCGTTGCCAATCTCGAAGCCCATATTGAGAATGCCTTGAAGTTCGGTATTCCCACCGTGGTGGCCGTGAACAGCTTCAAGGACGACACGGAAGCGGAAGTCGAGCTGGTGCGGGAGGCTGCTTTGAAGGCTGGCGCCCATGATGCAGTTGTCACCCGCCATTGGATGGAGGGTGGACAAGGAGCGGTCGATCTTGCCAAGGCTGTTGTGGATGCCTGCGAGGCGCCCAGTGATTTTAAATTCCTCTATCCGCTGGAAGGCACTTCCATCAAGGAAAAGATTGAGATCATCTGCAAGAAGATCTACGGCGCAGATGGTGTTTCTTATGAGCCGCTGGCTGAAAAGAAAGTGGAACTCTACACCAAACTTGGTTTTGATGAGCTGCCCATGTGCATGGCCAAGACTCACCTGAGTCTGAGCCACGATGGGACCTTGAAAGGCCGACCGACTGGATTCACAGTTCCCATCCGTGACATCCGCGCTTCAGTTGGTGCAGGATTCCTGTACCCGCTGCTGGGCACGATGAGCACCATGCCAGGTCTGCCGACCCGCCCTGCGTATTATGAGATCGATGTCGATCCGGATACCGGGGAAGTGCTCGGCCTGTCATAAATCAGCACCCTGCTCGGGGTTGATTTGAGTTATGATCTTGCCTCCGGGGTAGTGCGCCTGCCAAAGGCAGCTGCCCCGGAGAAGCCCCTGGTAGTGAGGGGATTTACTGGTAGATTGCTACAGTTGAATTGAAGGATGCGATGGATAATCGCGGATCAAAGACTACCCGATGGTGGGAATTTCATCATGACTGGAAGGAAGGTGGGGGGGAAGTCATTGAGGAAAGCACCCTGACAATTTATGTTAACGGTGTGGAGTTCCTCTCCATCATGGGCACGCCGCTGAACCAGGATTGGTTGGCGGTTGGTTTCTTAAGGAATGAGGGGATTATCAGCAGCCTGGAGGATGTCCGCGAACTTAAGGTCACCCCAGAGGGCTGCTGCATCGATGTGTGGCTTACGAAGGACGTTCAGCTGCCCGAAAAAATGGTCATTACCTCGGGATGCGGCAGCGGCAGGACACGCGATGATCAAATCAGCCCGGAGCAGCCATTCAGCATGGAAGATCGCACTTCGCCCGAATTGGTGCTGAGAGCTTTTTCGAAGCTGCAAACCAAGGACAGCCTTTATGCCCGCTCCCGGGGGGTGCACGCTGCCGGTTTGATGGATATGGATTCTGGAGAGATCTTGCAGGTTGCTGAGGATGTTGGCAGGCACAACGCGATTGATAAATTGCAGGGCGCCTGCCTGATGAAAGAGATCCCCACTCGCGGCCGAGCGCTGCTGACCACAGGCAGGATCTCATCGGAGATGCTCAGGAAAGGGGCGATGATGGGATGCCCGCTGATTGCCTCGCGAACGTCTCCAACAACGACCGCGGTTGACTTAGCTCAGGAATGGCAGATCTCTCTGGTGGGGTATGCCAGGCAAGGAAAATTGCGGGTTTATTGTTTCCCGGAGCGCCTGGGCTGGAACCCGGATGACTCACCGGTAGGTTAAACCTTGCCAGCAGTTGAGGGCAGATATTAACAAAGAGGGAAGACATTATGAGTGAACAAGATATCGATCTGGCATTGATCAAACCCATCCTCCAGGAATTCAAGGAGCAGCACGGCGCTGTCATCCCGATCCTGCAGCGCACGCAGGAACAGTATGGTTATCTGCCAGAAGAGGCCATGCAGGAGATTTCCAGGGAAAGCGGGATTTCCATCAGCCAGCTGTACGGAGTGGCTACCTTCTATGCCCAGTTCAATCTTGAACCGCAGGGCCGCCACCGCTGGTGAAAAACATACATAAGCTGGATTGACCGTTAGACGAGGAGAACACCTATGTCGGTGTTGAAGAATATCAAGGAGTTGAACGAACTCCGTGAACAATCCCGGAAGAATAAAGCTGACAGGGAAAATAATAAACTGACCATAATATTAGGTATGGGGACCTGCGGTATCGCCGCCGGGGCGAATGAAGTCGCCGCTGCGGTCCAGGAAGAGTTGGAAAAACGCGAACTGGATGCGGAAATCATTCATGTTGGATGTATCGGCATGTGCCATAATGAACCTCTGCTGGATATCCAGCAGCCTGGAAGCCCGCGGATTACCTATACCAGGGTCAAACCGGCAATGGTCAGCCAGATCTTCGAAAAGCATCTGGTTGAAGGGAAACCCAATAAACGCTGGATCTATGGCCAGCTGCCGGCAAATGATGGCTCTGTTTTGGAGGGGTTGAAGACTTACCAGGAACTGCCATTTTATGGAAAACAGATTCGCATTGCCCTGCGGAATTGTGGGATCATCGATCCGGAAAGCATTGAAGAGTATCTGGCTTCTGGCGGCTATGGGGGCTTGGAAAAAGCCCTGTTCCAGATGGAACCAGATGAAGTAATTGAAGAAGTTAAGGATTCTGGTCTGCGGGGGAGGGGTGGGGCTGGTTTCCTGACCGGTCTGAAATGGGAGTTCTGCCGGCGGGCTAAAGGCTATCCAAAATATGTGATCTGCAACGCTGATGAAGGGGATCCTGGTGCCTTCATGGACCGCTCGGTCCTGGAAGGCGACCCTCATGCTGTGCTGGAAGGTATGATCATTGCCGGCTATGCCATCGGAGCTCCGGAAGGATATATTTACTGCCGAGCGGAATACCCCCTGGCAATTGTGCGCTTGAAAAAAGCCATCCAGCAAGCCAAGGAGTTGGGTTTGCTGGGCGAGAATATCCTCGGATCGGATTTCTCATTTGATTTGAAGATCAAAGAAGGCGCCGGCGCCTTTGTGTGCGGGGAAGAGACTGCACTGATTGCCTCGATCGAGGGGAAGCGGGGTGAACCAAGACCCCGGCCCCCCTATCCCGCTGTGGCAGGTTTGTGGGGTAAACCCACCAATGTCAACAATGTCAAATCCTACGCGATTGCCAGTCAGGTCATGGTCAATGGTGCGGATTGGTTCCGCGAGATCGGTACTGAAAAGTCGACTGGAACAGCCGTCTTTGCCCTCACCGGGAAGATCAAGAACACCGGATTGATTGAAGTCCCGATGGGCATTTCTTTACGGGAGATCATATACGATATTGGAGGCGGCATTACCAATAAGAAAGACTTCAAGGCAGTCCAGACCGGGGGACCGCTAGGCGGCTGCCTGCCGGTAGAAGCCCTGGATACTGCTGTAGATTTTGATTCCCTCAGAGAAGCCGGCGCGGTGATGGGTTCCGGAGGGATGATCGTGGTCGATCAGGACACCTGTATGGTCGAATTCGCCCGATATTTCTTGACTTTTGCCTCCGCGGAATCCTGTGGGAAATGCGTACCCTGCCGGATCGGCGGCCAGCGGTTATTGGAGGTACTGACCCGGATCACGGATGGAGGAGGTTCTCCTGAGGATCTGGACGAGATCGAACGCATCTCCAAATACATGCAGGAAGGTTCCCTGTGTGCCCTGGGTCAGTTGACGCCGGGGCCGGTGATGGCTTCTCTGCGTTTCTTCCGGGACGAGTATGAAGCTCATGTCACTGAAAAATTCTGTAAGGCAGGCGTTTGCAGCGGCATGTTCACTTATGAGATCGACGCCGACCGCTGCACCGGCTGCGACTTGTGCACCAAGGCCTGCACGACCGAGGCAATTATTGGAGAGAAGAAGGTCGTTCACGTCATTGATCAGGCAGAGTGCATCCAGTGCGGGTCCTGCTATGATGCCTGCAATCTGGGAGCTGTGCTGGTGAAGAGAAAACATGAGCTGCCGCAAGTTGAGGCTGCTTGAAATTAAGGAGCAATTAAATTATGGGAAAGGTAAACTTCATCCTCAATGGAGAGGAAATCCAGGCTGAACAGGGAGATAGCATCCTGCAAGCCGCCCGCCGCAACGATATCTATATTCCCATTCTGTGCGATCACCCAGCGCTGCCTTCGGAAGGTGCCTGCCGGATCTGCCTGGTCGAGATTGAAGGACAGCGCGCCCTGCATCCTGCCTGCACTTATCCGGTTAGCGACGGAATGGTAGTAGACAGCGATAGCGAGCGGGTCAGAGCAGCTCGAAAGTTCAACCTGGAACTCTTGATCTCGGACCACCCCCTGGACTGCATGACCTGTGAAGCGACAGGAGAGTGCCTGCTGCAGGACCTGGCCTACGAGTACGAGGTGACCGAAGACCGCTATCACGGCATTCATCACCGTTTTTCAGTCAATGATCCCAATCCATTCATCCAGGTAGACCGCAATAAATGCATCCTTTGCCGACGTTGTGTGCGTGCTTGCCGGGAGATCAATGGGGTGGAAGCTATCAGTGTTTTCTACCGCGGTTTCAGTGCTTATATGATCTCTCTGGGAACTGGACGACCCTGGCAGGTCGACCGTGTCCAGACCACCTGCCCCTATTGTGGGGTTGGCTGTCAGCTGATCCTCGAAGTGAGAGATAATCGGATCGTCAAAGTGGACTCAGCCTGGGACGGACCTTCTAACCATGGCTGGACCTGTGTGAAAGGGCGGTTTGGCTACGATTTTGTAGATCACCCAGACCGCTTGAAAAAACCCCGGGTCAGAAGATACCTGCTGGACGGAAAAAAGAAACCCGCCCCCAGCAAGCGAGATCCCGAAAAAAGCGGCAACCCCTGGGAATGGGTGGAGGTCGAGTGGGAAAAAGCACTGGACATAACCGCGGAAAAGATGGTGGAAGCCAGAGACGGATCAGGTCCTGACAGTCTTGGTTTTCTGACCTCTGCCTAATGCCTCAATGAAGAGAATTATTTGATGAACAAGCTGGCGCGGCAGGCGATTGGAACAAATTCCATCGACCACTGCGCCCGCCTTTGACACTCTTCCACTGTGGCCGGTCTGGCCACCGCTTTTGGATCGGGTGCGATGACAAACTCCATCGAGGACATCGCGGAAGACGCTCAGGCTTATTTAGTCATTGGTTCCAATACCACTGAGCAGCACCCGGTGATCGGTATGCGCATCCGGCAAGCTGTACGCCAACGGGGAGCGAAATTAATTGTTGCCGATCCCCGAAAAATCGATTTGACCGATTTTGCTGTCCTCCATCTGCGCCAGAAACCAGGCACGGTTCTTGCCCTGGATAACGGCTTGATGCATATCATCCTGGAAAATGGCTGGGACGATAAGGATTTCATCAGAGACAGAACGGAGGGCTTTGAGGAGGTCGAGGAAGTCCTCAAGGAATATCCACCTGAGAAAGTATCTGAAATCACCGGCATTCCCGTCGAGGATCTGCTGGAGGCTGCCAGAATCCTGTCAGAGAACAAGCCAGCCTCCG
>JARROG010000294.1:0-6168 GCA_037384185.1 Anaerolineales bacterium
GCTGCCGTTCCTGGCCGCCGGGGGGATCATCGCCATCATCGGGGCCGTCCTCCTGATCCGCTTCCTGCAAAAATACCCACCCCTGGATCCCGAGGAGAAGCGCTGACCATGGCCGACCAGACCCAACCCACCAACCCCCTGGAGGAACTCGACCAGCTGATCCACACCCCGGCCCGGCTGAACATCATGACCCAGCTCTACGTGGTGGAGTCCGCTGACTACATCTTCCTCAAAAACCTGACCGGCCTGACCTGGGGGAATTTGAGCGCCCACATCTCGAAGCTGGCAGATGCCGGCTACCTGAAAGTCGAGAAGTCGATCGTCAACAAGAAGACCCACACGGTGGCGGCGCTAACAGAAAAGGGACGGAAGGCATTTGAGGAGTACCGGGAGAGAATGATGGCTGTACTGCAGCCAGAGGACTGAAGAAATGGCCCGACCGGTGTGGGCGAAGCCCACGACCGCGGACGGGAGACCGGGAATTAGAGACCAGCGGCTCTTCGGGACAATTGGGAAGACTTACAGTCCCGGCAGGGGCCAAGGGAGCCCACTTTCAGGTGGGCTTGCCTAACCCCAGCCCCCAGATTCATCTGGGGGTCATCAAGGCCAGCTTCCTTCATCAATACAGAGGCGCAGCCCGACCGGGAGTAAGAGACCGGTAAAAACTGAATACTACAGAAAGTTAAGCGTCGGCGCAGGCCGACGCTTGGCATTAGCCAGCAGGGAGGACTTCAGTACGCACGGGAAGCTGCGCTGACCGGGGAGGGGAGACCGGGAATCGCTGTCGCCTGCGGCGACAACGGAAGACAGGGGACGGAGGACCGGAATGACCCACATTGCTGTCATTGCGAGCGGACGCTGAGTGTAAACGAAGCGGGAGCGCGGCAATCTAGCCCATCAGCGGCAGTCTCTGGACAATTTCCGCAAAAAGACAAACGACTGACTCCTCTGGGCTGGATTGCTTCGCAGGCTCGCAAGGACAGGATGGAATAGATTTTACGCAACACTGACCACTGACTACTGACCACTGACCATTGCTTACTGCTTACTTCTTACTGCTAACTTTCCCCTCCTCCCCTGACACCCTTAAACGACCAAGCCCCACCTATTGGCGGGGCTCAGTGTGTGTGACATAAGTAAGCGGTCACTTGCTGAAGACATTGCCGATCGCGGGCCCCAAAAGGGACAGGATCACGATCACCACGACAGCGACCAGCACCAGGATCAGCGCGTATTCCACCAATCCCTGGCCTTTTTCTCTCTGAGCTAATAACATGGTATTTCTCCTTATTAAATGAATTATAGAGCTGCCGATCATCGGCAAAAATAATCTACTACCCATGATATCCACCTTTTCCACTGGCTACAAGTCGGTTCACCTAACAATAATGTAAGACCTGGTGGTTTTGGGCGTTTTCACCTTCCAGAACCAGCTTGCAGCGGGCCCAGGGTCCAGATCCCAAAAAAGTCATTGCGAGCGGTCCCCAATTATAGTCGACGGGACAAACGAAGCGGGAGCGAAGCAAACTCGCTGTCCGGAGTCAGTCCTCCATCAATCTTCACAAAAATATGACCGACTGCCTGATCATAGCTGGATTGCCGCGTCGCCTCTCTCCGTTCGGCTCCTCGCAAAGACTGAATGATAGTGTCGGGCGGGCTATCCCTGCCCCGAGCCGGGCGACCCGGACCTGTCCCGAGCCTGGCCGAGGGAGGATCACCCCGACGATAATCATCGCGTTGTTTCCCTTAAAAATTACGAGCCCCGCTGTTCTGCGGGGCTCGGTCTCTGTGACACAGGAGGCGGTCACTCCTCGCCTAGAACCATTACGGTTCGTTTAGATATTGCCAACGATATTGCTGAAGATGTTTCCGATCGCCGGGCCCAACAGGGACAAAATGACGATCACGACAACAGCGACAAGGACCAGGATTAGCGCATACTCTACGAGGCCCTGTCCCTTTTCTTTCGGCGCGAATAACATAGTATTTCTCCTTTTATGAATGAGTGATATTTGCTGTGCTTGCGCACAAATAATCTACCCCTATCCTAATCAATACTCCTTCTCAATACAAGGTGCTCAACTATACAATTATGTAAGTTCCAGCGTATTTTAGCACATCGATCAGCCAATCAGGGCCAAATTCGCCCATTGGGGGCGCTGGACCTTCCCATATTTCGCTCGCCGAGCTGTCCCCGGCGAGGCATCCACCACTATCGACAACGTCCGGGGATGGTCTTTGGAGCGTTATTTTGTCATTGCCAGCGAAGGGCAGTCAAGAATCCCTAAATGTTTTCTGTTCTATGGAAAATCTCGAATCATGCTATCCGCCGAGTGATAAATCACACGGCTATTCACTGCGCCTGCTAAAGCAGGCTGACCGAGTCCGCCAGGGCGCCGGAACTAGCTGGTTGATTCATCAACCAGCGGATAGACTGGATCCTGGAACCCACCTTCAGGTGGGTTTGGGTTACCCTAGACCCCGGATTTATCCGGGGTTGTTTTTATGAGCAATCTAGCTATTCGATTCCAGTCCACCATCAATTTTCCCACGAAGACCATCGACTGCCTATGGCAGCTGGATTGCCGCGTCGCCGGGAGAACCCGGCTCCTCGCAATGACAAAATGCTGATGACTGATCACGGATCCACTGATGACTCTCCCCCAACACCCGGTCCTCCGTCTTCCGTCCTCGATCCAGGAAAATGACTCCTGTCATATCGAATATGACCATCCATACCTTTACCCTCCCTCGCTGCAATGATACATTATGACCCTCTGACTGCCATAACGCAGCTAAGGTGCCAGACCATGACCATTGACCGCAGGGTGCGCCGGACCCAGAAATTGCTCGGCGAAGCCCTCATCGCTGAAGCCCTCGAAAAGGGCTACAAGAACATCACCATCCAGGACGTCACCCGCCGGGCTGATATCGGCTACCGGACCTACTTCCGGCACTACACCGGCCTGGACGAGCTGCTCCTCAGCGTGGCCCAGGACCGCCTGGACCAGTTCTACGAGATCCTCGACCTGCCCCTGCCGGGCGAACTGATCGAGAATCCGGTCGAGTTCTTCCAAAAGGTCGGCACCCGGCTCTTTCAGCATATCCAGGACAATCAGCAGGCTTTCCGCTTCCTGCTCCTGGACAATAACCTGCGCTTCGTGCTCGATCCCGTCCTGGAGCGAGCCTGTCAGAAAGTAGAGACCATTTTATCCGGTCTGCCCCAGGAGAACATTCCCGCCGGGGTGGCCGCCAACCACATTGTCTCCTCCGCCATCTCACTGATTCGCTGGTGGCTGGAGAATGACACGCCCCGCTCTCCTTCCAGAATGGGCCGGATCTTCACCGAATTGATCATCCAGCCCACCTGGCAGGTGATGACCGAGAAGGGAGCCGGGCATGATTGAACACAGGATATTAAACCAATTGCTAACACACAGCTGCACTGACCATGACTGATACCACCTCTCCCATCATCGAGCTCCGCGGAGTGAAAAAGGACTACCACACCCGGGCCGGGGCCTTCCCTGCTCTCAAGGGCATCGACCTCGATATCTATCGGGGCGAGTTCCTGGGCGTGGTCGGCAAATCCGGCGCGGGGAAATCCACCCTGCTCAATATCATCACCGGAGTGGACCAGCTCACCGCCGGCCAGGTTCAGGTGCGGGCCAACGGCTCCACCCAGGACCTGACGGAGATGACCGAGAACGAGCTCACTCTCTGGCGCGGCCGCACCATGGGCGTGGTCTACCAGTCTTTTCAGCTCCTGCCCATGCTCACCCTGGTCCAGAACGTGATGCTGCCCATGGATATGAGCGGCCTCTACCATCCCCGCAAAAGCCTGGAGCGCGCCCTGGAGCTGCTGGACCTGGTGGAGCTGAGCGAACATGTCAACAAATATCCCACCCAGATCTCCGGCGGGCAGCAGCAGCGGGTGGCTATCGCCCGGGCTCTGGCCAATGATCCGCCCTTGATCGTGGCCGATGAGCCCACCGGCAGCCTGGATTCCGTCACTGCCGACCATATCTTCCAGCTCTTCCAGAACACTCTGAGCGATCAGCGCACCATCATCATGGTTACCCATGATCGGGGCTTGATGCCCCGCTTCACCCGCCATGTCGAGATCGCCGACGGCCTTTTAGTGGACGAGGGGAGGGAAGCATGAAGCCTTCACTCACCACCCAGGGAAATAATTCAGCACTGATCCAGATGCAGGAAGTGGTCAAGACCTTTATCAGCACCGCCGGGGAGTTCACCGCCCTGCGGGGAATCGACCTGACCGTCCGGGAGGGCGAGTTCGCCGCCGTGATCGGCAAATCCGGCAGCGGCAAATCGACCCTCTTGAACATGCTCACCGGCATCGATCACCCCACCAGCGGCAAAGTTCTGGTGGATGGATTGGACATCTATTCTCTATCTGAAAGCCAGCGCTCATTGTGGATCTATTCTCTATCTGAAAGCCAGCGCTCATTGTGGAGAGGGCGCAATCTGGGCATCGTCTTCCAGTTCTTCCAGCTTCTGCCGATGCTCAACCTGCTGGAGAACGTCATGCTGCCCATGGATTATGTGGGGATGTATGAGATCGATCAGCGGCCCAAAAAAGCCCTTGAGCTGTTGGAGCTGGTTGGCCTGCGCGACAAAGCGCAGCAGCTGCCCCGGGCAGTATCGCGGGGTCAGCAGCAAAGCGCGGCGATCGCCCGCGCCCTGGCCACCGATCCTCCGATCATTGTCGCTGATGAGCCCACCGGCAACCTGGACTCCCGCTCCGCCGCGACCATTATCGACCTCTTCGAGCAGCTCTCCCAGCAGGGCAAGACCATTCTGATGGTCACCCACGACCCGTCAATGACAGAGCGCACATCGCGCACGGTATATATTTCGGATGGAGAATTGGTGGACGAGACCATTGCCCAGAGTCTGCCCCTGCTCAGCCATCCCTTGATGAAGGAGCTCAAACGCCGGGTGAAACCGGTCAGCTTCCAGCCCGGCGCCACCATTCTGCAGCAGAGGAATCGGGTCGAGAATTTTTATATGATCCAGAGCGGCCAGGTCGAGATTGTCCTCCAGGGCCGTTTCCGGGATGACCTGGTGATCACCTCCCTGGGTCAGAATGATTTCTTCGGTGAGATCTCACTCCTCAAGGGCGGTAAGGCCATTGCCAGCGTGCGGGCCGCGGAGGAAGGGCCGGTGGAACTGCTGGCGCTGCCCCGGGAGGATTTCAACTGGCTGATGGATGAATCTCCCCTCACCGAAGAAGCCATCTGCCGCACTGTGCAGAAGCGGCTGGAGGAGAATCAAGAAGTAAATCAAACCAAGCGCAAAGGATTATTTGGACTAGGCTGAGGCCGGACAGGAGTGAGTATGCGCCCTCGTTGGCGAAAAGTGATTTCCGATCTGCTGGACAATAAAGCCCGCACCCTGCTGGTGGTGCTATCCATCGCCGTGGGTGTGTTCGCCATCGGTGTGCTGGCTGGCACCTATGTGATCATCTCCCAGGACCTGGGAGTGACCTATGCCGCCAACAATCCCTCCAATATGGAAATCCGCCTGGATGACTTTGACGAGGATCTGCTGCATACCGTCCAGGAATTCGAGGGCGTCAAGGATGCCGAGGCCCGTCGGGTCTTCCCCACCCTGATCCGCCCACCCGGAGAGAGCAAGTGGACCTCCGTGGACGTCGTCGCCCTGGACAGTTTCGAGGACAACGAGGTCAATCTCCTGCGGCCGGTCAGCGGAGCATCCGCCCCCACGGAGGACCAGATCCTGCTCGAAAAAGACGTGCTGGATGAATTCCAGACCGCTCCCGGGGAGACCATCGAGGTTCGCCTGGGGGATGAGACCATCAAAGAGGTCGAGGTAGCCGGGGTGGTCCAGGACGCGTCCACCGGGGCGATCGACTTCCTGTCCCCGCCCCTGGCGTATATTCAAACTGACAGCTTGAGCTTCTACAACGAACCGGATGAGTACAACCGGATCTTTGCCACCGTCGATGTCGCCGGCCAGGACGATGAGGAAACCATCCGCGGCGTGCTGGCCAACCTGACCGAGAAGATCGAGAAGAACGATTATACTGTCAGCCGTTCCTTCATCTCTAAGACCCACGAACATCCCCTGGAATCCACCATCAACGCTGTGCTGGGCATATTGCTGGCATTGGGCGTGCTGATC
>JARROG010000295.1:0-4144 GCA_037384185.1 Anaerolineales bacterium
AACTCCCTCACCCTTGAAATGGTTGACCAGTTGCAGGCCAAACTGGACCTGTGGCGCGATGACCCGTCGATCGCTGCGATTTTCCTGGAAGGCGCCGGCGAGAAGCCGATGCTGGGCCGCTACGTGATCGCCAAGGAGCTGGGCAAGGGCGCCATGGGCGCGGTCTACCTCGGGCACGATCCCAAGATCGGCCGCACCGTGGCCATCAAGACCATGGACGGCGACCCGGCGATGATCCCGATCAGGGTCAGGAATGATCTCAATTTATGGCTCATTATGGCGGTGTGCGCCATTTTGAATGCTTCAAAGAAACCCATTTTTCTATCCTTATCTTCTTTGTTGCCTTTTTTTATTCATAACGTAATGCTTCAATCGGATTTAGTTTGGCTGCCCGATAAGCCGGAATAATTCCTGAGATAACTCCAACCAGGACTGAAATAACGATGGCGATGATCACAATAGGTATGGAAATACTGGCCGGTAATAACAGGGCATTAATGATCTGGGTAACGCCGAATGCCAGGATTAAACCGATGAGACCGCCAATAAAACAGATGGAAGAGGATTCGAACAGGAACTGGCTGAGGATGGTGCGTTTCTTTGCTCCAATAGCTATCCGGATACCAATTTCCCTGGTTCTTTCGGTGACCGAAACAAACATAATGTTCATCACCCCGATACCGCCCACAAAAAGTGAGACGCCGGTAATCAGAAATCCGATCAAAACTACCACACCCATCACATTATTATAGGCTGCCAGCAGGGTATCCATTTTATTGATTGAAAAATCATCCGCTTCGGTGGGTGCTAACTTGCGAATTTTTCTCATTTCCCCGATCAGGGCATATTCAAAATCGCCCATCGCTTCCTGACTTGGGGCTTTTACGGCAATATCAAAATTCCGGTTAAAACCGCCAAAATTTTTCATCAGACTGGTAATTGGGATAAATATACGGCGATCGAAATTCGGGCCGCCAAAAAAGCCTGCACTCCCCTGTTTCTCCATTACCCCCACCACCAGGAAATGATACCGACCGATTTTTATCTTTTTATTCATCGGATCCACATCCTTGAACAGCATATCTTTAATTTCCGAACCAATAACACAGACGTTCTTTTTATACTGCACATCATTGGCAACAATGAAACGTCCCACCTGTGGGACAGCCGAGGAAATGAAAATCTGTTTATCAGTAGTTCCGATGATGTTTACATTTTCCAGCACATTCAAGGCTGCCAATCTGGCGAAAGAGATGACACCCGATATTGATGTCAGAGTCATCAGTTCTGGCTCGAATACCATGGCTCTGGGATTCCAGGTGCTGGCTGCTGCCCGGGCAGCTAGATCGGGGAAGGATATTGATGAGGTGCTTGCAATCCTCGAAAATTTGAAACTGACCTCGGGCGTTGTTTTTGCTACCCCGCATATCGAGTATCTGAGGAGAGGCGGCCGGATCAACCACATTCAGCATTTTGGTGCCGATCATGGAGATCAGGAACAGCCCGATCCTGCCGGTGGAGCGGACCAGACACCAGGGAACGATCATCCCGCGTTTACTGGAATTGGTTGCAGCCCGGCTGAAGAAGGAGGGACCTGTCCGCATGGCTGTCGTCCACGCCGATGCTGAATCTCAAGCCTGGGAGTTGGCCAAAGCGGTCCGGCGGAGATTTTCCCCGGACGAATTGATCACAGCAGAGCTCACGCCCGTACTTGGGATCCATACCGGTCCTGATGCGCTGGGTTTGGCTTATTCATCCGGATACTGAACCAATCGATCCGGTTTCCAAGACTGAAATTGCCCCGGATGGGGAAAAGCCTTATGTGAGGCGAAAAGGAAAACAAATATTGTCGTACAAAGTTGATTTTAAAAATGTATCTACGGTTGGATTGGAATCCTCGCCGGTAGCGGGAGCGCTGGCAGGTTTGCGCGCCAATGAAGCTCGCTATTATAAGAATAAATACGATCATGACTTCACGGTTGTGCCAGCGAGTGAAAGCCAGGAGACCCTTGATTATGTGAACCGGATCTTGAAAGAAGAGCGCGGGATCGAATTTACAGCGAATCCCTTGGAAACCGCCCGCTTTCAAGTAGATAACATTCAAATGGCTTATGTTTTTTACGAGGATGGCCTGGGGGTCAATGTCATGTATACCGTGGATAACCCCAAAAAGCGGGCGGTGGGGTTCAAGCTTTCGGAGGGGATGGAGGTACCGCGGGAGCTGGAGGGCAAGTTCAAGTTTGCCAGGCAGAAATCCAAGCTGGCTGGAACCATCCGCGGCTCATTCTTTGTGATCAAGGGCGAATATTAAAGGCAAGCTGGCTTCCGGACATTTAGTAATCCTGGCGATTGAATGAAAATTACCCGGCCCGTCGACATTCAAGGATAGCAAGCCTGGTTCGATGAACAGGCGGCATTCCCCGGCATCTTAAACCAAACCATTGAAACGCTACCCATCTCCCACCACTGTCTACCTGTTCCTGGAGATCGCCGCCTCGACGTTCTTCCCGATGATCTTTGTAGCCTCTTCCCTGTACCAGATCACTGTGGCGGGGTTGACGCCGCTGCAGCTGGTCTTGATCGGCACCACGCTGGAAACCGCCGCTTTCGTGTTCGAAGTCCCCACCGGGGTTATCGCCGATGTGTACTCCCGCAAACTCTCGATCATCATCGGATATATATTGATGGGAGCTGGTTTCCTGGTTGAAGGGTTCTTCCCTGCTTTCACCCCGATCTTGATCGCCCAGGTGATCTGGGGGTTGGGCTATACCTTTACCAGCGGAGCGCAAGAAGCCTGGATCAGCGACGAGATCGGTGAAGATCAAGCAAACCGGCTCTTCGTCCGGGCGGCAAAGATCGGTCTCTATGCCTCCTTATTGGGGATGGGATTGGCCGCTCTGGTTGGGGGTGACAATATTTCCTACCCGATTCGCTGGGGAGGTCTGGGCCTGATCTTGCTGGGGATTTCCTTGATCTTCGTTATGCCTGAGACTGGTTTCGAACCAACGCCCAGACAGGAAAGAAATACCTGGGAGCATATGGTTTATACCTTCCAGGAGGGGATCAAAGCCGTGCGTGCCCGTCCCCGTTTGATGGCTATCCTGGGTATCGGCCTTTTTTATGGTCTGTACAGTGAAGGCTTTGACCGGCTGTGGGTCAAACATCTTCTTGATACCTTCGAGTTGCCGGGGGTTTTCACAGACTCCCAGGTCGCTTTTTTCAGCTTGCTCAGGGCTGTTGGAACGATCGCCACCATTCTGGCGATGGGCCAGGTTGAGAAACGTCTGGACACCACGCAGCCCCGGGCAATTGGACGGGCTTTGCTGTGGGTCACGGGAGCGTTATCTCTGAGCTTGATCGTTTATGCCCTGGCCCCCTGGTTTGGATTGGCTCTGGGAATTTACCTGCTGATCGCAGTCCTGAGAAGGATAGCGATACCGCTCTATACAGCCTGGGTCAACCAGAAATTGGATTCCGGGACGCGCGCGACAGTGATCTCGATCTCCAGCCAGGTGGACGCGGTGGGTCAAATCGCCGGCGGCCCGGGTGTAGGGTTGATCGCCAAATTGGTATCTGTGGTGGCAGCCATCACCACCTCGGGCTTGCTGTTGTCTCCTGCGCTTTTCCTGATCAGGCGCGCTAATCGACTGCCGGCTTTGGGTCCAGTGGACGAGGGTCAATCGTGAGGGATGATCTCCAGCGCGGATTTGGTTGGTGTGGGTTGGACTGAAGAATTGTCCCCCTGGATGCATGCCAGAAGGTAGGCCATCCGGCCTGATCCGATCAGGGAGCGGACTGATCCACTTTCTCCAGCAGGTTCAGGGTGGCCTGGATGATCTGGTCCTGCTGATCGGCGCGGCTGATGACCGCCAGGTCTTCCTCGGGGTCGATCAGGTAGGACCCGAATTGGTGGTGGTCGCCGCCTTCGATGGCTGTGTAGACCGTGGTGGGGGGAAGCAGGTCCGCCCGCTCTTTGACGCTGGCGGGATTGGCCCGGGGATCCAGGGTGCCGTAAATGGAAGCGGCAGGCAGGTTGGTATTCGAGATGTCAGCGCTGTTGGCCGGGTAGGAAGCCCAGATCACCAGGCCGTCGACGCTCTCCCGGTGGGTGCTCGTGTATTGAGCCGCCATCGTGCCGCCCACC